>CAYZSX010000006.1:0-5912 GCA_964481155.1 uncultured Candidatus Saccharibacteria bacterium | reverse complement strand
GCAGTGCCGCTTATCCGTCCTGAAGCACCACTCGTTGCAACCGGTATGGAAGAGCTCGCTGCGCCATACTCAGGCCGTCTCATCATCGCGCAAGAAGCAGGTGAAGTGACTGCGGTCGATGCCAAAAAGGTTGTCGTCAAATCAGACAAGACTGGCAAAGATCACACATACACGCTCGTCAATTTCCAGCGCACCAACGCATTTAGTGCATTTCACCAGCGCCCTGTTGTATCACTCGGACAAAAAGTGAAAAAAGGTGATCTCCTTGCAGACACATCGACAACTGATCGCGGACAAATCGCGCTCGGTCAAAACATGCGCGTCGCGTTCATGTCATGGAACGGTTCAAACTTTGAGGACGCAATCATCCTTTCGGAGCGTCTTATCAAAGATTCAAAGTTCACCTCTATCTACATCGCAGAGTTTACCTGTGTCGTGCGTGATACCAAGCTTGGTCCAGAAGTCACTACTCGTGACATCCCCAACGTTGGTGAGGCTCGCCTCAAAGATCTCGACGAAGAAGGTATCATCCGTGTCGGCGCAGAAATCAAAGAAGGCGACATCCTCGTCGGTAAAATCACTCCAAAGGGTGAAACCGAGCTCACTCCCGAAGAGCGACTCCTCCGATCGATCTTTGCTGAAAAGGCTCGCGACGTCAAAGATACATCACTTAAGATGGATCACGGCAAACGTGGTCGTGTGATCCGTGTCAAAGTGTTTTCACGAGAGCGTGGCGATACACTCGAGTCAGGTGTTCTCAAGAAAATCGTGATTGAAGTCGCGCAGCTCCGCAACATCTCAGTCGGTGATAAGCTCGCTGGACGACACGGTAACAAAGGT
This sequence comes from uncultured Candidatus Saccharibacteria bacterium, assembly GCA_964481155.1. Lineage (GTDB taxonomy): Bacteria > Patescibacteriota > Minisyncoccia > Phycocordibacterales > UBA9973 > UBA4124. Next base: position 5,072 of record CAYZSX010000006.1, on the reverse strand, counting down.
GTCATCTCAGTAGTACTCCCCGAAGAAGACATGCCATATACCGCAGATGGTCAGCCAGTTGATGTGGTACTCACTCCGCTCGGTGTGCCAAGTCGTATGAACCTCGGTCAGATCCTCGAGATCCACCTCGGACTTGCTGCCAACGAGCTCGGCTACCAAGCTATCGTTCCACCATTTAGTGGAGCAACCGATGCTGAAATCAAAGCAGAACTCAAAGCTGCAGGACTTCCTGAGACCGGACTCGTACCACTGTACGACGGACGAACTGGTGAAAAGTTTGAACAAGACATCGCAGTCGGATACATGTATATCCTCAAACTGCACCACATGGTCGAAGACAAGATCCACATGCGATCGATCGGTCCATACTCACTCATCACTCAGCAGCCGCTCGGTGGTAAAGCACAAGGTGGAGGTCAACGTTTCGGAGAAATGGAGGTCTGGGCACTCGAAGGATACGGTGCTGCACATACGCTCCGTGAGATGCTCACGATCAAGTCAGACGATATCCGTGGTCGTGCGGCAACCTTTGATGCGATCATCAAAGGTGAACCGATTCGTGATCCAAACACCCCTGCATCATTTATGGTGATGCTCAACTACTTGCGAGGTTTGGCGCTCGATGTAGATCTCAAAAAGCCAACAATGGTCGAGGCACAAGGAGAGGAGATAGAAGCGTAAGCATTGACCAGCCAATAACATCACATTTATGAAAACACTTGATACAACAAACTTTGATCAAATCACACTCAAACTCGCATCCCCTGATACGATTCGCGAGTGGAGTTATGGTGAAGTCACCAAACCAGAAACGATCAACTATCGTACTGGTCGTTCAGAACGCGGCGGTCTTTTTGACGAGCGTATCTTTGGTCCCGAAAAAGATTACGAATGTTACTGTGGTAAATACAAACGCATCCGCTATGCAGGTATCGTCTGTGAGAAATGTCAGGTTGAAGTGACGCAATCTATCGTTCGTCGTGAACGCATGGGCCACATCGAGCTCGCATCTCCTGTTGCACACATCTGGTTCCTCCGCGGTGTGCCATCACGTATGAGTATCCTTCTCAATGTCTCGCTCGCAGACCTCGAAAAGGTTGTGTACTTTGCTGGGTATATCATCACAACAGTGCACGAAGACGAAAAGACTCGTGTGATTGCAGATCTCGAAGCAGAGTTTAAAAACAAACTCAAAAATGCTGCTGATGAAGAGACACGTGAAAAGCTTCGTACACTCCTTGCAAATACTAAAAAAGAAATCGCAGAGATCCGTATCGGCAAAGTACTCAACGAGCTCTCATATCACCATTTCTCGCTCAAGTACGGCTCATCTTTTGAAGCAAACATTGGCGCAGAAGCAATTCATCAACTCTTTGCACAGATGGATCTCGAAAAAGTAAAAGCAGATACTGAGAAATCTCTCGAAAAGGCCGGCGCTGCTGATCGAGAAAAGCTTCAGAAGCGTCTCGCGCTCATCCGAAGTATGATCTACGCAAAAGTTCGTCCTGAGTGGATGTTCCTCACTGCGCTCCCAGTGATCCCTCCAGCGATTCGTCCAATGGTTGCGCTCGAAGGTGGTCGTCACGCAACAAGTGATATCAACGATCTCTATCGTCGCGTCATCAACCGCAACAACCGTCTCAAGAAACTCAAAGAAATCGGTGCGCCAGATGTGATCCTCCGCAACGAAAAGCGTATCCTCCAAGAAGCAGTTGATGCGCTCATCGACAACTCAATCGCAGGACAAGACTCTCCAGCGATGAGTCAGGCCCAGCGTCGTGCGCTCAAGTCACTCTCTGATAACTTGAAGAGTAAACAAGGTCTCTTCCGTCAAAACCTCCTCGGTAAGCGTGTCGACTACTCAGCGCGATCAGTGATCGTCGTTGGTCCAGAGCTTCGCCTCAACCAGTGTGGTGTGCCAAAGCATATGGCACTTGAGATCTTTCGTCCGTTTGTGATCTCACAAATCATTGCGCAGGAGCTCGCGTACAACATCCGCGGTGCAAACAAACTCATCGAAGACGGTATCCCAGAAGTCTGGGCAATCCTCGAAGAAGTCATCAAAGGCAAATACGTCATGCTCAACCGTGCGCCGACACTTCACCGTCTCGGTATCCAGGCATTTCAACCAGTTCTCATCGAAGGTAACGCGCTTCGTGTGCACCCACTCGTCTGTCCTGCGTTCAACGCGGACTTTGACGGTGACCAGATGGGTCTGTACTTGCCACTCTCACAAGCTGCACAAGCAGAGGCTGCAAACCTTATCGCTGCAGACAAAAACCTTCTCAAACCACAAAACGGTGATCCTATCGTTTCAAGTAAACTCCTCGATATCGTGCTTGGATGTTACTGGATGACGTCATCAGTTGATGGTCAAAAGGGTGAGGGCATGTACTTTGCAAGTCCAAACGAAGCAATCCTTGCTTCAGATCACGGTATCGTTTCATACCGCGCAAAGATCAATGTGCTCGGTACTGACAATGAAAAGTACGCAGTCTTTGGTGGCAAGCCGTTTGAGACAACAGTTGGACGACTCCTGTTCAATGCGATCATGCCTGCAGACTTCCCATACCTCAACGAAGAAATGACTGCCAAGAAAATGGTCACTATCGTTGACAACCTCATCGCCAAGTATGGTGTGGATCCGATCGCAGGTATCCTCGACCGTATGAAAGCGTTTGGGTATCGCTATGCAACCAAGTCAGGTACGACATGGGGTATCGACAACGTTATCGTTCCACAAGAAAAGAAAGCGATTGTTGAGAAATATCGCGCAATGGAACAAGAGGTTAAAGGTCAGTTCGAAGAAGGACTTCTCTCAGAAGAAGAGCGATACCAAAACGTACTCACAATCTGGAACAAAGCAAAAGCTGAAATCGAAAAACTTCTTCCTGCAACTATCCAGAAACACGGTTCAGTGTACGACATGGTTACCTCTGGTGCTCGAGGTACGATCTCAAACGTGACACAGATGGCAGGTATGAAAGGTCTCATCCAAAACACAACTGGTCGTACGATCGACTTCCCAATCATCCCGTCATATAAAGAAGGTCTTTCACCACTTGAATACTTCATCACCACACACGGTTCACGTAAAGGTCTTGCAGACACGGCGCTCAACACTGCTCGTGCCGGGTACCTCACTCGCCGTCTCGTCGACGTCGCACAGGATGTGATCGTCACCGAAGATGATTGTGGTACCAAATCAAGTAAACGTGTTACCAAAGAAATCATCTCAGGATTTGAGATCCCCCTTGCCAAAAATCTTCGTGGTCGCGTCCTTGCCAAAGACGTGACGCTCGCTGATGGTACCGTGCTCTACAAACGTGGACACATGGTCACTCGCGACGAAGCGCTTGAGATAGAAGCAAAAGGTGTGACAGAAGCGTTTATCCGCACACCAATGACGTGTAAAACAGTGTACGGTATCTGCCGACAGTGTTATGGTCTCGATCTCGGACGCAATCACCTCGTTGATCGTGGTGAGGCGGTTGGTATCGTCGCTGCACAAGCGATCGGTGAGCCAGGTACACAGCTTACCCTTCGAACTTTCCACGCCGGAGGTGTGGCAGGAGTCGACATCACACAAGGTCTGCCTCGTGTCGAAGAAATCTTTGAATGTCGCAATGTCAAAAATCCTGCCGTTGTTGCCAAATACGCAGGTACTGTCTCAGAAATCAAAGACAATGGTGGCGAAAAGATTATCTCAGTTATGTCTGACAAAACTGAGTCATCAAAAGAATCAGTTGATTACACAGTCAACGCACGTCGTGTACCAATCGTCAAAGTAGGTCAAGTTGTTCAAAAAGGGGAACTCCTCACTGATGGTTCTGCTGATATCCAAGATGTCTACGCGTACGGTGGCAAAGAAGCTGCAGAAGACTACATCATCCGAGAAATCTCAAAGGTGTATGAACTCCAGGGTGCATCGATCGCTCGCAAACACCTCGAAATCATCGTTCGCCAGATGTTCTCACGACGCAAGATCAAAGACGCGGGTGATACATCGTTCTCACCAGGAGAAATCGTCGAACAGACAGAGCTTCTCGAAGAAAACGGCAAGATGAAAGCGCAAGGGCTCCGTGAGGCAAAGGCTGAACTCCTCATCCTCGGTATCACACAGACTGCGCTCCATGCCAAAAGCTGGATCTCTGCTGCGTCATTCCAAAACACCAACCGTGTGCTTATCCAAAACGCAGTCAAAGGCGGTATCGACAACCTCCGAGGTCTCAAAGAAAACGTGACCGTTGGTCGTCTCATCCCTGCAGGTACAGGGTTCCGTGATCGTCGAGCCCTTGACGTCAACACTGACGCAAATCGAGAACAAGATTAATCATGCAGACGGTCTTCGATCAAATCAAGGATCGATTGCCTATCACCGAAGTCCTCTCGAGCTATATCACGCTCACACCGTCTGGAAGCCAATACAAGGCAAAATGTCCCTTTCACCAAGAGCGCACCGCGTCGTTTTCGGTGTCACCTGAGCGTGGGCTCTACTACTGCTTCGGTTGTGGTGCCAAAGGCGATATATTTACCTTTGTCGAACAGTTTGAAGGGCTTGATGCAAAAGGTGCACTCAAAGTGCTTGCTGATCGAGCAGGAGTAGTGCTCACGCGCGAGTTTACTCCTCGCGAGAGTACCGACCCGCTCTACGACATCCTCGAAGAAACAACGGTGCGGTATCAACACGAGCTCGAGCGAAATAGTCTCGCTCGAGAATACCTCAAAGCACGAGGGCTTACCGATGCGACGATTGCAGCGTTTCGGATCGGGTATGTACCTGATGAGTGGCGATATGTCGCGCAGACAATGAGAGATGAGCAAACAGCAATCATTGCTGAGCGTGCAGGACTTATCAAAAAGACTGACAAAGGATACTACGACCGCTTTCGCAAACGGGTGATGTTTCCACTTACTGATGCGAGTGGGAGAGTGGTAGGGTTTTCGGGAAGACTGTTTCCTGCGGATACCGATGCTGACAAGCAAAGCCCTAAATACCTCAACTCTCCTGAAACAGAATTGTTTCAGAAATCTCGGATCTTATTTGGATTTGATAAGGCAAAAGGTGCGAT
>CAYZSX010000005.1:0-37259 GCA_964481155.1 uncultured Candidatus Saccharibacteria bacterium | reverse complement strand
ACTATCACCTATGAAACCATATACGATGGCACCGAGCGATCGTTTGATATGACGAGTCTTGCTGTTGATGAAACCAACAGTACACTCTATTTCATCGACAAGTCTACCGGTATCCTTTGGCAAGTGACGTATTAGACCGTAGTGAGCGAAAGCTTTTTACGAAAGTAGAGTTCTTGGAGAATCGAAAAGATATTGGTCACTACCCAGTACAGAGATACTGCTGCTGCGAGTCTACTTGCAATAAGGATAATAATGATAGGGAGCACGTACCTTGTCTGTGTACTCATGCTTTTAGCAAATTGTTGCTGCAATCCTCCGTTTTCAGTGGTGGCAGGTTTGGGCATAAGCGATGCTTGGATACCCTGCGTGAGTCCTGCAAGGATCGCAAGAGGGAGAAATGGTTTGGTGATATCAAGAAGTCCGATAAATGTGTTGCGGAGTCCTTCTGTAGTGAGGGTGCTGTACAAATGATCGGGCTGGATGACTCCTTTACTAAAGACAAAATACAGCGCAAACAAAATAGGGAGTTGTATCAAAAGGTACAAACAACCCGAAAACGGGTTGATCTGCTCACTTTTGTAAAGTGCAAATGTTTCTTTTGCTTCCTCTTCTTTTGAGAGACCTTTTGCTTTGATTGCAGCGAGTTTGGGTTCGAGTGCACGCATTTTGTACTGTCCGACAATACTCTTTTTGGAAAGAGGAAGGAGGAGAAATCGGATACAGATAGTCACAAGCACTACCGCAAGACCCACGTCTTGGAGGGTGATATGCTGAGCGGTAAATATAAGCGCGTTGTAAATAGGGTTGTAGATAAACGTAGTCCAAATAGTGTGCATAGGCTCTATTGTAGCATTTATGGTAGATCGATGCCTGGCTCATTTCCTGGGTGGCAGCGGCCGATACGGCGCACTGTCTTTTGGAGAGCAATAAAAAATGGGTATTTTTTAAAACAAGTAACCCCATACTCAGAACAGGTAGGGTAAAAGATACAACTTGGTCGCGGATAAAAAGGCAGATACCTCAGTACCCCAACTGAGGGGGACAATAGTGCCCTATAGAGTCGTATAAGGCCTATAGCAACACTATTGGGTACGTTTTTGAGCTTTGGTAAATACATCGATGATAAGGTCTTTTGTTTCTTGAAATGAGAGCTGGTAGCTTGATTTTGCAACATAAAACACTCCTTGTATAGATGGTTTGAGCTCTTGTACAAGGCTGTAGATCCTTCTACGAACCTTATTTCTCACTACCGCACTTTTTTCGTGCCTACTACTCGTTACAACTGCAAACATGACAGACTGAGAAGGGAGGTATTTGAGGGTGCCTAGTTTGTTATAAACGACAAAAATCCCTTTATTTTCAAGGATTTTTTGGAAATCTCGGCGAGAGATTCTCTTTGAAGATGCAAGCATGTGTTAGACGCTTAGTTTTGCACGACCTTTTGCTCGACGAGCCTTGAGTACCTTGCGACCACTCGCACTACTACTTCGGACGAGAAATCCGTGGCTTTTTGCTCGTTTTCGCTTGTTGGGTTGGTAGGTGACTGACATATGATGCATCACTATACACAATATTTCGATTGGAATCAAGCCTTATCCTATCTGCTATAATCAACAGTATTCACATCTTTTGCACACTTTTATATAACAGTGCGAGATGCGGTATGATTGGATATCCATGGAAACCGACCTCATACAACTCTGGGAAACTTGCCTCAAAGACATCGAAACACAGATTACGAGTGCAAACTTCACGACCTGGTTCAAACATACCGCAATCAGCAAAGAAGAGGATGGGGTTATCTATGTCACCGTACCCAACGATTTTGTTAAAGAGTGGATGGTGACCAAATACCAAAAACTTGTACTCAAAGCTCTTGTTGACCAGGTAGGGCACATACGAGCTGTCGAGTTCATTGTAGGATCCACTCCTAAAAAGGTAGAGACCACTACAAAAGCGTCGTTGGTACAACAAACCGCAGAACTTCCCCTTCAACAAACCTTTATCAACAGAGATGACAACCTCAACCCTCGATACACGTTCGATTCATTTATTGTGGGACCATTCAACGAGCTCGCCTATGCAGCAGCACAAGCTGTGGTCAAAAACCCGGGTCATGCATATAACCCTCTCTTTTTCTATAGTCCGAGTGGCCTCGGTAAAACACACCTTACCCAAGCTATTGGGAACGAGATGAAGCGTCTCTTTCCTCAAAAAAGCGTTCTCTATGTGACAGCAGAAAAGTTTATGAACGACTATACCTCTTCGGTTCAAAACAATCGCACAACCGCATTTCGTGAAAAGTACCGCAAATTTGATGTTCTTATCATGGATGATATCCAGTTCATCTCAGGCAAGGAGCAGACTCAAAACGAACTCTTTCACCTGTTCAACACCCTCTACGACCAAAACAAAAATATTATTTTTTCATCCGACAAACACCCCAACCATATTATCGGTCTCGAAGATCGTCTCAAGACACGATTTAACGCTGGTATGACTATCGATATCCAAGAGCCAGATCTCGAGAGTCGCCTTGCTATCGTCAAAGAAAAGAGTGAAAAACTCATCTATCCACCAGAAGAAGAAGTGCTTTCATACATTGCGTCCGTGGTAACAGGGAGTATCCGAGAACTAGAAGGGGTACTTAACATCATCAACATGCATTCTGAAGTAAAAAAACGACCAGTAACACTCTCAGAAGTTAAACTACTTATCAAAAACAGTGTAAAACCTAAAAAAGTCGTATCGATTGATACAGTAGTAAAAAAGGTTTCTGAATACTACAATCTCGATGAGCGGGTTATTTACGAAAAAACAAGACGAAAAGAGATAGTCCATGCACGACAAATCATTATGTTTGTCCTTCGAGAAGATTTCAACGAATCGTACCCCTCGATTGGGGCAAAGCTTGGTGGGAAAGACCATACAACAGTGATTCATTCGTATGAAAAGATCAAAGAAGAACTCTCAAAAGATCCTACACTCATGAAGCAAGTCGAAGATATCCGCATTATGTTTAAATGATGTGGAAAACAAAAGGAAACAACACTGGATATAGTATGGAAAACACAGTACCTACAATGCACAATCTCTGTTTTCCAAAACAATCCACAGTGTATGATTTCAAAAATCATTGGTATATAAAGATATTGTTTCATTATCCACAATCCACAGTCTATAATTACTCTTTTATTAATTAACTCAACTATCATATGAACGTCACCTGTACTGTAGAAAAACTCAAAAACGCTGTAGCACTTGCTGATCGTATGACTGGTAAACAGTTAACATTACCAGTGCTTCATGCGATATACATCAGTGCTACAGGTTCACGGGTAGTGGTTCGGTCTACTAATCTTGCGGTTGGGGTAGAGATAGAGATCCCAGCACAGGTTACACAAGAGGGTGTAGTAGTGGTCAAAGGTGATGTTGTTGCAAATGTTTGCAACAATCTCCCTGCAAGTACTGAGGTCACTCTTACTCTTGAGAACGACAACCTTACTATCACCACTCAAAAAACAACAACAGTTATTAAATCACTTCCACCAGAAGAATTCCCTGCGCTTCCTACTGTTGAAGGGGATACTGTGGAACTGCAAACAAGTACCCTTATTGAAGGGATTCGATCGGTGTATTTTGCAGCAGCGCTCACAGAGATCAAACCAGAAATCGCAAGTATCTATATCTATAGTGATTCAAACACTCTTTATTTTGTAGCGACTGATTCATTTCGTCTCGCGGAGAAAAAGTTTACTATCAAAGGACTTTCAGAAATATCAAAGATATTGATTCCTTACAAAAACATCGCAGATCTACTAAAGGTTTTGGATGTGTGTGGATCTACGGTGCATCTTTCATATAGTCGTACTCAACTTTCTATCCGAAGTAACGCACTGTATTTTACTTCTCGATTGATTGATGGTGGGTTCCCTCCATATCACCTCATCATCCCTAAAGAGGAGACAACAAAGGTTACCGTTATGAAACAGGATTTGATACATATCCTTAGACTTTCTACTGTATTTGCTGATAAGTTTTTGCAAGTAGTGATACATGTACAACCTACCACTAAACATATTTCTATTAGTTCAAAAAATACCGATATTGGATCTTCGATATCGGATATCGATGCAGTGATAGAAGGTGACGATATCGAGGTTGTATGTAATCTCAAATACTTCCTTGATGTATTTCAAGCACTTCCAGGAGACTCTCTTTCTATATCGTTTACTGCACCAAACAAACCAATCGTTATCAAAAGTGTTTCCGATTCTAGTTTCTTGTACCTACTCATGCCAACCAATCGATAGTATGTTGTTTCAAAAGATCCTCGCTGACCTCAAACAAAAAATCGTTGCGCAGGGCGCATACAAAACAGTTGTCAGTGATGTGCTTACTGTAGAGCTTGGTACTACTATCACCCCCGACATGGTTATAGGACTCAAAGATGGGGTACTCACACTTACTGTTTCACCTACACTGCGCAGTGTTATTTCTCTTAAGAAAGAAGCGCTCATTAGAGCGCTTCAAAAAGAAAACGTAATGGTTTATGTGATTAGGTGAGTGAGAAAGGTAGTTCAACGGTACTTTTTGAGTAGATAGTGTTGGTACCAATAGCTTTTAGTGTATAAGAGCCTGTAGTATAGCCATATTCACTCGGAGTAAATCGAAACCGAAACGGCGCTGAGAGTGTCGTGATGAAGGTGTTGTTGATAAACAAATCAACACTTGTGAGGGGGTACTGACTAGAGGTGGTGATACTGATTGTTGTCGGTGCATCGACTGGGGTAGACGAAGGGAGTCCTGTTACGGTTAAGGTAGATGCGCTTGTGCTGTGGAGTGTTTCATAGTCTGTGGGTATATCACTAGGAGTTGTGACGTTGTATGTACCCATGTTGGCGAACCACCACGCTTGGACTGGTGGGTTCCAGAGACGGAACTGTGGATCTTTGTTTGGGTTTGTTGGTGCAGGGCCGCGAGGGTTGTCTTTGTCTACCCAGTAAAGGATATCTTGTACATCAGTGATTACTTTTTCGATGATTGCTTCTTTGGGAGTGTTTTCGGTTGCGCGTAGTCCAGTCACCTTGTCTATTGCTACTGCATTGTTTCCCATCCATACCCCACGAAGAATTGGTTTGAGTGAATCGTATTCTGGATCAGGGATTGGTTTTTCAAATGCAGGAGAGGGGTGTTCTTTGAGGTATTCTTCCATAAATGATTTCCATATAGGACCAGAAACCGCTGCACCACCAGAGCGCATTGAACGGTTGTCGTTGTTGCCACTCCATACTCCAACTACAATCGATGGGGTGTATCCGATAATCCACGCGTCTCGTTCGTCGTTGGTCGTACCAGTTTTTACTGCGACACCAGGGAGAGTGATCGATGATCCAAACGTAGGGATGCGAGCGTTGGGATCTGAGAGTACATCATTGAGTGTGAGGATGGTGTTTTTATCAAACACCTCACGAGGATCTGGAGTAAAGGTTTCAATAACTTTTCCAGACTTATCTTTGATTTCGAGGATGCCAACTGCGGGGTTTCTGGTGCCACTATTTGCAAACACACTGTACGCACTTGTCATATCAAGGAGTTTTACTTCACCGCCTCCGAGCACAAGTGAAAGCCCAATCTCTTTTGGATCTTGGAGTGTGGTGATACCGAGTTCATGCGCTGTTTTGACCACATCATCGATACCGGCGAGATAGAGTGTTTTGACTGCGGGTACGTTTCGTGACTCAGCGAGTGCACTTCGCATCGAGATAGGACCTTTGAACTTCCCATCAAAGTTTTGTGGGTGGTAGCATCCATCAACAGGTGGGGTACTGACTGTGATCGGTGCACAGGTTGTCGAAAACTCTGTCGGTACATCAAACAATACTGTTGCAGGAGTAAACCCTTTTTTAAACGCAGTGAGATACGCAAATGGTTTGAACGATGAACCTGGTTGTCGATTTGCGACCGCGACGTTGTACGCACCATCGATGTCTTTACTAAAGTAATCTTTGGATCCAACCATCGCGAGTATTTGTCCTGTGGTAGGGTCGATCACCACCATTGCAGAGTTGGATGCGTTGTATTTTTTGAGGTTACTTTCGCTGTACTGTGCGATTGCAGCTTCTGCTTTTTGTTGCACCGCATAGTCAAGCGTTGTCGTGATTGTGTACCCACCTGATTCCATCACATCTTTTCCATATGTTTTTTCGAGGTAGTCGAGTACCCAAAAGACAAAGTGTGGAGCTTTGACACTGTTTGAGGCGCTCACATTAAACGTAACTACCTCTTTTTTTGCAGTATCGTATTCTGTCTGGTTGATATATCCATACTGAAGCATTTTTGAGAGTACAAGGTCTTTGCGATCATCGAGTTTTGTCTTGTGTGCACCAAATGGGGAATAGTAGCTTGGTGCGGGCATGAGCGCTGCGAGGTACGCGCTCTGCGCTATTGAGAGGTCTTTTGCATCGATACCATAAAACGCTTTTGATGCTTCTTGGACTCCATAGATAGTGCTACCAAACGGTGCGTCGTTGAGGTAAATCTCAAGGATTTGGTCTTTGGTAAATTCTCGCTCAAGTTTGAGTGCGAGGACCCACTCTTTAAACTTGCGCACCACCGTTTTGTCTGTATTGAGAAGGGTGTTTTTGATGATTTGCTGGGTGAGTGTCGATCCTCCTTGTGAAAACGATCCGCTCGTGAGGTTTACAAATATCGCACGCAAGATAGAGGTAGGGCGGATACCGTGGTGAGTATAGAAATGCGCATCTTCGATCGCAACAACTGCGTGCTGGATATTGGTCCCCATCTCCGCAAGCGGTACCTCGGTACGACGCACACCTTGGTTGATATCGTAGAGTACTACACCGTTTCGATCGACTATTTTGCTTGAGTTTGCGATTTTGCGCGCTTCAAATGTAGAGACGTCGGGGAGTTTGATCGTCGCCGCCCAGATGAGTCCAAACCCAACGCAGACAAAAAAAGCCGCAAGCGCTATAAAAAACAGCTTTTTGAAGTGAAATCGATGAGGTGTGTGATCGTGGTGTGTCATATGAGTATCATAGCAATACCACACTATTTATAAAAGGTGAAATATTAGTTGTTTGTAGATAGTTTTTATTTTAAAACAGCAAAATGCTACAATCCTTTCATATATGGAACTGACCAAACAAGACCAGATCGCACTCGTCCTAGAAAAGGGGGTATCAGAGATACTGCCGAGTAAAGCATTTGTTGAGCGAGAGCTTGCAAGCGGCAAGAAGCTCACCATCTACTGTGGGTTTGATCCGACTGCGCCGACGCTTCATATCGGGCATGTGATCCAGCTTCGCAAACTCAGACAGTTCCAAGACCTCGGACACAAGATTATTTTTCTCATCGGAGACTTCACAGCTCGCATCGGCGACCCTACTGACAAAAGTGCCGTGCGTACCCAGCTTTCTGAAAAGGAAATCAAGACCAATCTCAAGCTGTACAAAAAGCAGGCGTCTCGATTTATCAGGTTTTCTGGAAAAAACGCTGCAACAATCAAGTTCAACAACAAATGGCTCGGCAAGATGAAGTTTGCAGACGTACTCTCGCTTGCATCACAGATGACTGTCGATCAGATGCTCAAGCGTGATATGTTTGCTCGCCGTACCGAAGAAGGTAAGCCAATCTATATCCATGAGTTTATATACCCACTCATGCAGGGGTACGACAGTGTCGCGATGAATGTCGATGGAGAAGTGGGGGGTAATGATCAGTTGTTCAACATGCTCGCAGGGCGCACACTCCTCAAACAACTCAAACACAAAGAAAAGTTTGTGATCACCATGAAGCTCCTTGCGGATGCAAACGGCAAAAAGATGGGCAAGAGCGAGGGGAACATGATCGCGCTTTCGGATAAGCCGAGCGATATGTACGGCAAGATCATGAGCTGGACTGATGGGATGATCGTCCCAGGGTTTGAGCTCTGTACCGACTATAGTCCCACACAGGTTGCGGTGATTGCAGACGAGCTTGCGCGCGGGATCAATCCTCGTGATATCAAGATGCGACTTGCGTTTGAAATTGTCAAAACATGTACGTCAGAACCTGAAGCACTCAAAGCAGAAGCACACTTTGTTGGAGCGTTTCAAAAAAAAGAGATTCCAGAAAATATTGAAGTGTTTGACAACAAAATAATGTCCCTAGAAGATTTATTGATTTTTTATGGAATTATTCTTTATAAATCTGAATTAAGAAGGTTGGTTCAAGGGGGAGCGATAACATATCTCGATACAAAAGAAAAAATCACAGCACAAACAATTAAACTAAGAGCAAGAGAGGGTACTTATAAAATTGGCAAAAACCGTTTTATCAAAATCGCTTAGATTCCAAGGTTTTTCTTGAGGGCTTCTTCCCACGTCTTTTGCAGTGTCGAGACGATGAGAAATGAAGGGAGAAAAAGGATAGACAATATGATGAAATACGCGAAATTGATGATCGCAAGGAGGGTCTTTTCGAGGAGGTCCATAAAGTCTTTCATACGCGGTATCCTACCCCAAAGTCTGGATTTTGCAAAAAAGTCCTTTTGTTGTGTACGTGAGAGAGAAAGTAGGTGGTGTGGTACGATAGAGACTATATGACTATAGCTGTTGTAGGCGGATCTGGGTTTATCGGGACACAGCTGACGCGCAAACTTCTTGCGCTCGGAGATACAGTGATCGTCATCGACCGAGTCGGACCTCGATTTACTCATGAACACCTGTTTTATATTGCGTGCGATGTTGCGGGCAAAGAGCTCCCGTTTGATGTGCTCGAGCACGTCGATGCAGTCATCAACCTTGCTGGTGCGCCAATCAGTAAAAAGTGGACACCTGCATACAAACAAGAAATCTACGATAGTCGTATCATGAGTACGAGACATGTAGTGCAAACAATGGAGCGCACAACGAGTCGTCCGACGGTGCTTATCAATGCATCGGCAGTTGGATACTACGGTGATCGCGCAAGCGAAGAGCTCACCGAAAAGAGTCAGCAAGGTGAAGGATTTCTCGCGCGCACCGTTGCTGATTGGGAGCAAGAAGCGCTCAAGGCAGAATCGTTTGGTACACGAGTTGTGTGTGTGCGTACTGCACCGGTGGTGGGGCATGGCGGTATGCTCTCAGAACTCCGCAAATCAGCGCGGTTTGGATTTCTCCTTCGACTCACCAACAAATCATTTTGGCAGGCATGGATCCACGAAGACGACATCGTCAACACCTACCTCTTTGCGCTTCAGACATCTACTGTCCAAGGACCTATCAATGCAGCTGCTCCTGAGATGCTGACACACCGAACCTTTATGCAAACACTAGGGAAGGCGCTACGCCGACCAGTTATCGGTGCGCTTCCACGGTTTGTACGACGAGTATTGTTTGGTGAACTGATCAGTGAGCTCACCGCAAGTCAAAAAGTCTCACCACAACGACTCATTGACAAAGGGTTTGTGTTTATGTACCCGACACTTGTTGAGGCGATCACTCAGGCAACTACTCATGAAGCGAATTGATATCACAACCGAATCCTGGGCCCAGTACGAGCTCATCGATAGTGGAGTAGGGCGCAAACTCGAACGCTTCGGTACGCTCACTCTCGACCGTCCTGATCCACAAGCGCTCTGGCACAAAAAAAGTCCTGACATATGGGTTGATGCACACGCACAGTTTCTCTGGGCAGACAAAGGTGAGAGATGGAAGCTCGGTGCAGGTACACCAGAGTCATGGAGTATCGCATGGGGTGATATCAAACTCAGTCTTTCGTTCAAAGGATTTAAACATATCGGTGTGTTTCCTGAACACGCGCATCAGTGGGGGCTCATCCAATCGCTCGGCAAAAAGCATACTGGTCTGCGTATGCTCAACCTCTTTGGGTATACCGGAGGCGCAAGTATTGCAGCGGCATTCGCAGGGATCGCGGTGACACATGTCGATGCTTCCAAAAGCACAATCGAAACCGTCAAAGAAAACGCAGCGCTTTCAGGGCTTGCTTCTGATGCGATACGTGTCATCTGTGAAGACGCGCTCCGCTATGCGAAGCGCCTCGTGCAGCGCGGCGAGCAGTTTGACATCATCGTCATGGACCCACCCGCGTTTGGTCGCGGACCCAAAGGGGAAGTATGGAAGATTGAAGAATCTCTTGCTGAACTTGTATCACTTCTTCCAGAACTTCTCACTCACAATGCAAAACTTGTCATACTCAATGGCTATGCAGCAGGATACTCCGCGCGAACATTTGGCGAGTTGTTCAACGATACGCTTCCAAATGGAACTATCGAATACGGCGAAGTCTCCATTCAGCAAAAAAATTCCGATCGTCTGTTAACGACCGGAATCTACGCGAAGTGGAATAAATAAATTATGAAAGCTTACTCGTGCCGAATGGGTGTGTTGTATCTGAATGACATTCAGAGGCCGGATACGACTTTTCACAAATAGGGCAGAACATGCTCACGCCCACAAATGATATTTTATCCCCAGGCTTTGTTGATTCAAAAGATTTTTGCAGCTCTTCCTCGTCAAAAATCGATTCGACACCTTCTGCTTCGTCAGATTTTTTAATTTTTTCCATAATTTCTCCAGATTGTTCTTCTGGATAGGACAGTTCATGTCCAAACGGGCATTTATCCATAAATTACTATTTTATTTCAATCTACCATTCCTTAGCGACAAGTCAATTATCTTCAAATGCTATAATTTAAACTCATGCCCAAATACACTCCTAAATACAAACCTAAAAAAGATTTGCAAGTAAAGCGCGGTATCAACGGATTTGGCCTCTTTACCAAAGTCCCCATCAAAAAAGGTGAGTGTATCATCGAGTATATCGGTGAAGTGATCACCGCAGCAGAAGCAAACCGTCGCGGCGGGAGATACCTCTTTGAAACATCTGCCAATCGTCATATCGATGGGACAACACGCGACAATGTTGCGCGCTACATCAACCACTCATGTCGCCCCAACTGTGAGCCTGACACCGCAAAAGGTCGTGTGTATATCTCTGCGATCAAAAACATCAAGCCAGGGGAAGAACTCTGTTATGACTACGGCAAAGAGTACTGGAACGAATACATCAAACCCAAAGGATGTCGTTGTGAAAAGTGCACTGAAAAATTTCATACAAAAATCACCGCATAATGCGGTGATTTTTTAGCGATCTTCGTATTCTTGAGCAAATATATCAAAGATTTCTTTTGCATCATCATCTTGTGCAAACAGAGAATCTTCTTCTTTAGGAAATGCTTTGCTATACATTTCCTCGTTTGGATCTGTTTCGTATGCGTCCTCTTCTGGTTCCTCAACGTCTTGTCCAATATCAACGTTTTTTATCGAAAGATCACCAAGCTCTTCATCTTTGATTTCGTCATCCATGGATTTGAAATTAATTTATCTTAAAACAGTAATGCATTCAGTTGTATCAAATACTTTTTTTATTTGCAAGGGCTATAACTCTGATTGTTTCACTCGCTGCAATTCCGAGCGCTATTGCGTCTATTTCATCATCGAGTTTACCCTTGATATCGAGCTTGAGTGTGAGTGCAGTCATTTTTTGTACCTGCTCTTTGGATGCGTTGCCGACGCCGGTCATGGACTGTTTCACTGCTTGAGGCGAGAGTTCGACGAGTTCTATCTCGTAGAGTCCTGCGAGTGTGACTACGACACCGCGTGCTTCGGCGACCTTGATCGCACTTGTTTTGTTTACCGAGAAAAAAAGTGTTTCAAGCGCGATATGAGTTGGATGATACTCTTCGATGAGCGAGCGGAGGGTTTCATAGATATGCGCAAGTCGTTTGGGATGAGTATCTTGTTTGCTTGTTTGGATACACCAAGACTGAGTAAGGGTGCGGTTGGTGATGAGTGCAACACCACAGCGATCATAGCCTGGGTCGATAGCGAGGATCGTATTATTTTCCATCTAAGTACTCTTTTCCTTTGTCTGTAAGTACTCGACCACGAGGAGTGCGTTCGATGAGACCGAGCTGGATGAGGTAGGGCTCGACGACGTCTTCGATTGTACCTTCGTCTTCGCCAGTTGCCGCAGCGAGGTTCTTCACTCCAGTCGGACCACCACCAAACTTGTCTTTGAGTGTCCGCAAGATGAGTATGTCGCCCTGCGAGAGGCCGTGTTCGTCGAGCCCCAGGAGCGCAAATGCTTCATGTACCGAGTCCTTGTCGATGTCGCGCGCATGCATCTGTGCATAGTCGCGCACACGGCGCAGGAGATAGTTGGCGATACGCGGTGTCTGACGAGATCGATGTGCGATGGAGTGGAGCTCCTCATCAGAAAGCTCGACACCGAGTATCGATGCAGAGCGCGCGAGGATCGTCGCGATTTCTTGTGGTGTATAAAACTCAAGCCGAAATGTCCCACCCGAGAACCGTGTGCGCAGTGGTGCCGAGATCATGCCATAGCGCGTCGTTGCGCCGACGAGTGTAAACGGGGGGAGGTCGAGCTGTACGGTACGCGCACTTGGGCCCTTGCCGATCATGATGTCCATCTTGCCGGTTTCCATGACAGGATAGAGGACTTCTTCGATCGATTTGTTGAGCCGGTGGATCTCATCGATGAACAGCATGTCGCCAGGCTTCAGGTTGGTGAGGATCGCGGCGAGGTCGCCAACTTTCTCGATCGCCGGACCACTGGTTATACGGAGGTTTGCACCGGTTTCCTTGGCAATCACATGTGCAAGCGTGGTCTTGCCGAGGCCTGGTGGACCATAAAAGAGGATGTGTTCGGGTGCATGGCCGCGACTTTTGGCAGCACCGATGAGAATGCTCAAGTTTTTTTTGATCTGGGACTGGCCGATGTAGTCATCAAATGAGCCAGGGCGAAGTACGGTATCAGAAAACTGATCTTCAGGAGCTTTGTGTGGGGGGATAGGAGGGATGCTTGACATATTTGGTAGGTGTGCTATACTGTCTCCAGAAAACACTTATCTTATTTTACCTCAAGAAGGCTCGAATCTCTAAGCAGTCAGCTACGGTTCTAGATCTCGGCGAAGGACGCTTTGGTTCCGACTGGTGCTATCCTACAAAGATTTCTTACTTATACGGCCTTGTCCGTATAAGGACTGTTTAGAGATTCGAGCTTTTTTGTTTCACTGTTTAAAAAAAGAATATGATACTTATAAAACATCTGGCGCTTTACTTTAAGATAGGTCAACAAATAACTATAGATAAAAAAGTCGTTGCAGATTTTCCTGAAAATTCATATTGGGAAATAAAGGGACGTAATAACGGTGCTAAAACAGTCAGATTGAAAAATGTTCAATGGGGTCAAGAAATAGTCCTCTCGTTTGAATGTTACGCTTTTTTACTTAGTAATTTTGAAAATGACAGTGTCTGGATTCTTCAAACAAAAAATGTTCCAAAAGTAATACACCTGAAAGCAAACTAAATGATACACCTCCTAAAGAGGTGTATTTTATTTTTCATACAAATCTACGACACTTTTTACTTCTGCAAAATCAGTCTTTCCTTGGAGGATCTTGATAAGGCCGTCCTCTTTCATATCGAGTGTGCCTTGTGCATCGGCAATCTTTTTGATATCGCGTTCGCTTGGAGATTCGATAATGATCTTTTCAATCGCTTCATCGGTCTGAATCACTTCAAAGATACCGATACGTCCTTTGTACCCCGTGTTGTTGCATTCGCTACACCCTTTGGCTTCCCAGAGTGTTGTCACATCCTTGTGTACACCAAACTGCGCCATGTTTTTGCCTTTTGCTACTGCTTCGTCCCAGATAGTAGTGATGAGCACTTTTTCTTCATCAGTTACCGGTCGCTGAGCTTTGCAGTGTGTGCAGAGTGTGCGCACGAGACGCTGCGCGATGGAGAGCGAGAGTGCTGAGACCAAGATCTTGGGGTTCACATCGAGGTCGATGAGGCGGGGGATCACCCCTTGTGCGTTGTTGGTGTGTAGTGTCGAGAACACGAGGTGGCCAGTGAGAGCACTCTCCACTGCGATCTTTGCAGTTTCGGGATCACGGATTTCTCCCACCATGATACAGTCGGGATCTTGGCGAAGTGCACTGCGAAGTCCTTCGAGAAATGTGTACCCCTTTTTGTGATCGACTTGTGTCTGAGTGATACCCGGGAGGTGGTACTCGATCGGGTCTTCGATCGTGATGATTTTGATTTCAGGACTATAAATCTTTTGGAGGAAGGCATAGAGCGTCGTCGTCTTTCCAGAACCCGTCGGACCAGTGAGGAGGATCATGCCGTTTGGCTTTTTGATCTCGCGCATAAAAATGTCGAACATTGGCGGCAGTATCCCGAGATCTTCGAGGCCGACGCGGATGCTTTTGGGATTGAGGATGCGGAGCACGATGCTCTCGCCATATGCACCCGGGATGAGTGAGGTGCGGAAGTTGATCTCGATCTCATCAGGACCAGTCCCGAGAAATGCACTAAAGCGTCCGTCTTGCGGATTGCTCGAGATAGTGAGTTTGAGTCCTGAGAGGAGTTTGATGCGCGTGTTAAGCTGTTTGTAGGTTGCGTGATCAAACGTGGTGATGACGCGCAGTACTCCATCGAGACGGAAGCGAAGCTCGACCACATCTTCCATCGGTTCGATGTGGACGTCGGATGCACCGAGTCCGATACCAGTACCGAGGACAATCTCAAGGAGTCGAGAGAGGTGGTGCGCGCCGTCTTCGTCACTGACAGCTCCCTTAATCTCAGTCACGGCATCATCGATTGTTTTGATACGCGTGCTCAGGTCGCTTAAGATATCAGGAGATACGTCGAGTCCTCCTGCTCGAGTACGCGTCGCAAATGAGAGGTCTGCATAGCGACTCCACACCTTTTCGATACTACGCTCGCTCGCCATGACGAGTTCGACATCGTACCCAGCTGCTTCAAGCATTGATTTTGCTTTGAGTGCACCCTCTGCGACAGGGGAACGGACAGCGAGAGACACCTTTTTGCCGACGAGTTTGTAGGCACCGACGTCAAGCGCGCGCGCTTGGTCTTCGGGTATGAGACGGAGCGCGTCGTTGTCGACCGGGAGAGACGAAAGATCGACGTATGATACTCCATACCGGTCTCGAGCAAGGAGGGCGACGAGGTTTTCTTCCTCCTCCGCGCGGAGCTCGTTGTAGCGCTTTTGTTGCTGATCTTCGTCAAAGTGAACCATGTTCGTACAGTATACCCTACGAGGGCACCATACGGGCAAAAACACCCCTCAAAAGCCCATAAATAACACCCCTAGACACCAGTTGACAAATGCTGTGTAATATGCTATGATCAAAGGGAAATTTCAATCATTTTCTCACTCTTAAATTTAAGAAGTTTATGAAAAAAGTTCTTTTAAAAACAGTACTCATGCTCATGTGTATGAGTATGGTGCTTACGCTTTATGCGAGCCCACTCGTAAGTGCGCACCCGTATGTAAAATGGCCCAACGCTATTGCTCCCAAGTTTGGTGATGCTACTCAGATCTTTAGTGCCCTGCAGGCAGCTGCTCGCGGCAACAATGATGTGATCAGAACCAGGTTTGGTGCAGAAATCGTGTACAGCAATGTAGACGCGTACCAATCTATCTGGACACCAGATCTGTGGAACGAGGTCGTTTCGGCCGATATGTCTCAGTTTGAACTCGGCAAATCAAAAGGTGGCGAGATCAACTACGGCATACTAAACGGCAAAGCGATACCGCTTGATCCAATGCTTCCTAATTTGGATGTTGTTATCTTTACCAGAAAATCTGGGCAAAAGGTTATGATTGCAAAATGGGGCACCAACGGGTGCTTGAACGCACTGTGTGAATATCTCACTGATGAACCGTATCGTGATCCGGATACAGATCCGGGTTACAAGCGTAACCAACAACCACCTTCTTCAGGCAAAAAAGACACTGTAGTCATTATTGAAAAACATGTGGAAAAAGAACCTGTTGATAGTTGGGAAAAAGGTTATGAAAAGTACAAACTTGGGCAGTACGATACTTATCTGGCGCAGATGAAGGCGATGGAACTGGCTCAGTATTCAAAAATGCTTCAGAACAACAATTCGTGCGGTTGTGGCTCTACTAACACCGCCACCGTAACTACTCCGATGTTTGCAACAACTGCCGCAACGGCACCTCAGCCTATGTACTATCAGCAGCCACGCCGTTTCATCGAGACGCTTGGTGGTCAGGTGACAGCAAATGCGCTCGGCACAGCTGCTGGTATCGGTATTGCCGTGGGAATAAGTAGGCTTTTTGGGGGCAATGTATCTCAACCTGTTTTTTATGGGGGAGGAGTAGTTTCTGGTGGTCATGTTATTACGACTGGTGGCCCGGTAAGTCCTCAAAGCAGCCTTGCGGTTCCGACAGCAAATGTTGGGATTGTGCGTGCCCCATCTATCGGGGTACCTACACCTATAGTATTCACTGCAACCGGTTCTGGCATCAACGGTTTTCAGCTTAACCAGTAAGTAAGCGTAAAGTGTTATTTTTCAAAGCAGTCTCTATTTGGGGCTGCTTTTTTCTATGCGTATCCTAAGGCAATACTATTGACTCTAGTTTATATATATGATATAATAGACACGTCGAATTATAAGTGGAATTATAAACGATTTTATGAAAAAAATTATTACAACTATCCTCGCTGCGACATTTGGACTTGCGCTGTTTGCGCCGGTCGTATTTGCAGGAGGGTTTAACGATGGTCCACAGGATCTGCCGACAGTCCGTGTGGTCAACCAGACACAAAACCCGTGTTCTGGTGGCCCTGGCGCATCGTGTTGGCTTACTTCGGTAGACGCACGAGCAGGAGATACGATTTCTGTGGCTATCTATTATCACAATACAACCAACCAGACCGCACCAAACGTCTCTATCGGCCTTGGCCCCAAGACCTCAAGTGCAGCAAACTCTCACACAATCCGTGGAGGAGTCGCAGTAAACGGCATGGTGGTTGCAGAGGGAAGTGCATCAGTGGTGCTTAGTTCATCACAGACGCTTACTTTTATCCCAGGAAGTGTCCGCTGGTATCCAAGCCAGACAGTCAACACTCCTCGTACGCTCCTTGCAAGTGAAAACTCGATCTTTACGACCGCAGGTCTTCCGATTGGAGATATCACTTCAGGATGGAGTATGCAAGGATCTGTTGTTGCAAGCTTCAAGGTAGGACAAGATGATACACATACTGATGATCAGTGTACTATCAACTCATTTACCGCAGACGATACGTCTATCGATGACGGTGATTCGACAGTACTTCGTTGGAACACTACCAACTGTGACTATGTGACCCTCACTGACATCTCAGGCAACCTTGATCCAGATGACACTCGTACTGTTCGTCCATCAAGTGACCGTACATACACACTTCGTGCGTATGATTACAACGGCAACCTTGACGATACCGACACCGTAACGATTCGTGTTACTGACAACAATACCAACGACACTTGTGACATCGATAGCTTCTCAGCGAGCCCTTCGACGATCACTCGTGGTAACAGCGCGACACTTCGCTGGTATACCTCAGGCGATGTCGACTATGTCACTATCAGTGGTCTCTCAGGAGATCGCAGTAGTGATGGGTCAGTCACGGTGAGTCCATACTCAACGACGACTTATACACTTCGTGCGTACTGTAACAATGGGTACACTCGTACCGACTCTGAGACTGTGTATGTCAACAACACAGACACCTCAAGTGCGCCACAAGCAATCACGACGGTTGCAACCGTCCTCGGCGGTACGCAGGCTCGTCTCAACGGTATCGCTGTTGCAAACACAACAAGCACCACCACAGCATGGTTTGAATGGGGTGTGAGCGGTACGTTTGGTAACCGAACAAGTAGTCAAGCAATCACAAATGGCGCAAACTCACAGTACTATAGCGAACTCATCGGTGGACTCGTCCCTGGTGTGCGCTACTACTACCGTGCAGTTGTCCAAAATCAAAACGGAATCGCATATGGTGATACTGTATCATTCCAAACTATCAAATCTTCATCACCAGTGGTTGTCACGCCGTCTACTTCAGTCGTGCAAAGCAATACTGTTGTAGCCCAGAGCGCGCCGTCACTTCTCGAACTCCGTGTCGAAAGCACGTACGATCGTATGTGTGTCAACGGTCAGATGGATTATACGATTACGTACAAAAACATCTCATCACAGACACTTGAAAACTCAGTACTTCGATTTACTCACCCCAAAGAGATCACATACCTCGCCGCATCACGTGGCAACTATGAGGTTGTTGATCGCACCATGACTATCAGTCTCGGTGACATCAAACCAGGTGAGACGGGTATCATTACTGTCCGTGCTCGTGTCAACGACACTGCTATAGAGGGCAACCTCACGGTCGCAACAGCGTCAGTGGTTTATACCAACACCAAAACTCGCGCACAAGAAGACGCAATCGCATACTCACTCATCACAGTGTCAAACGATTGTCCTAACCTCCTTGGCGCAAGTGTATCTGGATTTGGAACATTTCTCCCAAGTACGCTTCTCGGATGGCTCTTGCTCATCCTTGTCATCCTCGCCCTTATTGTCCTTGCTCGAAACATTTATCGAAAAAAGGAATAATTCCACCACATACTCCAACATGACGATAACCACCCCGCCACCCGGCGGGGTGTGTTGTTTGTGCTAGAATCAGCCTATGGATCAGACCTATACTGCCGACCAAACTGCTCTCGTTGCCAAAGAACTCCTCACAGAGCTAGTTGCTACCGATAGCGCAACTATTGTGGGACTCTCAGGAGATCTCGGTGCTGGCAAGACAACACTTGTCCAGGCTGTTGCGCGTGAGCTCGGTGTTAGAGATCAAGTGGCAAGTCCAACATTTGTCATTGCAAAGTTTTATGAAACAGCTGACGATCGTTTCACTCATCTTGTGCATATCGATGCATATCGTATCGAAGACATAAAAGAGCTTATGACACTAGGTTGGGAGTCAATCAAAGAGCAGCCTCATACGCTTGTCATCATCGAGTGGCCAGAGCGTATCGAGGAGCTTCTTGGGTCTACCGCTGTCCGATTTCATATCGATCATCAAGATAGTGCTCGACATATCAAACACGTATGAGTACTGCCAAACACAAAACTCTTGTTATCCTCGACGCACATGCGATCATCCATCGCGCATATCACGCGCTGCCCAACTTCACGAGTTCAACTGGTGAGCCTACTGGGGCACTCTACGGCATCGCGTCGATGCTTGTGCGCATCATCGAAGAGCTCGATCCGTATGCTATCGTCGCTGCGTATGATCTCCCCAAGCCGACGTTTCGTCACGCCGCATATGATGGCTACAAAAAGGGAAGAGTAAAAGCAGAAGATGCGCTTGTTGCGCAGCTGCAAACATCGCGCAAACTGTTTGCGGCGTTCAACATCCCATGTCTTGATGCAGAAGGCTTTGAGGCTGATGACGTGATTGGGACACTTGTTTCTGAGCATCAAGGCGATATAGAGCTCGAGATTGTTATTGCTTCTGGAGATATGGATACACTTCAGCTTGTCAGTGGCAAACAGGTCCGAGTGTTTACACTCAAAAAAGGAGTCACTGATACAGTGATCTATGACGAAGATGCAGTAGTTGAGCGGTACGGGTTCAAACCTAGTCAACTTGTTGATTACAAAGGTCTTCGAGGAGACCCATCAGATAACATCATCGGAGTACCAGGGATCGGAGAAAAGACCGCAACAACAATCATCCAAACATATGGTTCTATCGAAGGACTGTACAGCGCGCTTGAGCATGATGTGCAATCGCTAAAAAACGCAAAACTTACCGATCGTATCATCAACCTTCTTCGTGAACACAAAGACGATGCACTCTTTTCAAAAACACTTGCAACCATACGTCGTGATGCGCCAGTACAGTTTGAGATACCTACGGTGTCATACAAACAAACAATCAACCAAGAAGCGATGCTTGCATTTCTCACAGAGTATGAGTTTCGCTCACTAGTGCCGCGGATCCAAAAACTGTTTTCATTTACCCAAGATCCGGTTGAAGAAGTAGATCAAACACTTTTGCGCAAAGCATCGATTGCGCTGTGGGTGCTCTCATCAGAGTACACCAATGCAGACTACGACACGATACTCAATCGCACTCGCAAAAAGACGCTTCGTGAAGCATACGAACTCATCGTCAGCGAGCTCGACAAGAAAAAATTGCGCGCACTTTTTGAAATGATCGAAGAGCCGCTCATCCCAATCATCGATGATATGCAGTCGTGGGGGATCGGTATCGATCGTAGCTATTTTGAAACACTCGCGCAGTCCATGAAAGAAAGACTCGCGCATATCGAGCAATCAGTTACCACACTCACCGGTACCTCGATCAACCTCAACTCACCCAAACAACTTTCCGAGCTTCTCTTTACAACGCTTGGCCTCAAACCCAAAGGCAAAGTCAAAGCAAGCGGTGCCTACACAACCAACGCAGAGACCCTCGAATCTCTCCAAGAAGAGCACCCTGTTGTTCCGATGATTCTCGAGTATCGAGAAGTGCAAAAGCTTCTCAGCACGTATGTTGAAGCGCTCCTTGCGCACGCGGACGAGCATGATCGAGTACATGCGACGTTTCTCCAGCATGGCACGACAACTGGACGGTTTTCTTCGACCAACCCCAATCTCCAAAACATCCCTATCAAAGGAGAAGGTGGCAAAGAAATCAGACACGGGTTTGTTGCTCGACCAGGGCATGTACTGGTCGGGAGCGATTACTCACAGATTGAGCTACGGGTCCTCGCGATGCTCTCGCGTGACGAACATCTCATCGATACATTTGAACGTGGAGAAGATATCCATGCACGGGTCGCAAGTCAGATGTTTGGTGTGCCAACCGCTGAGGTGACCAATGACATGCGCCGCAAAGCAAAGGTGATCAACTTTGGTATCCTCTACGGCATGGGTGTCACTGCGCTCCAAAAAAATCTCGGCTCTACTCGTACTGAAGCAACTGAGTATTATCAAAACTACTTCAATACGTTTCCGACGATCGCACAGTACCTCGAATCAACCAAAGTCTTTGCTCGAGAGCACGGATACACCGAAACAGTATTTGGTAGACGCCGGTATTTCCCCGATATCAATGCTGCGGTACCATACCTACGAGCATTTGCAGAACGCACCGCTATCAATGCACCAATCCAGGGGACAAGTGCCGACATCGTCAAGATTGCGATTGTCCTTATCAATCACGATTTGGTAGAAGCAGGACTTGCCGACAAGGTGCACCTGGTACTTCAGATCCATGACGAGCTTATCTATGAAGTAGAAGAATCGGTCAAAGAGCAGGCAGTTAGTATCATCACGGGCGCTATGACGAGCGTCTTTGCACGGAGTCCGATCCCTGTTACGATACCAACAGTACCGCTTACCGTATCGACCGCGATAGGGTATCGGCTCGACGAGCTCAAATAACATGTCACAACACACCATCCATACCACACTTGCTCGATCATATCTTGTGTACTTTATCGCAAGTATTGTGGGTCTCTATGCAGATATGCTCATCAACATCGATGTGGTGCTCCCACACGCGACCCTTATCACAGTGGGTTGCTTTGGACTCGGAGCGCTTCTTATCTTTTGGGCACAGTTTACGTCTCGTGGCTTTGCAAAGCAGTCTCAGCCAGCGTACTTTTTCCGAGGACCGTACCGTTATATGCGCAATCCGACACATCTAGGGCTCGTACTTCTAGTGATGGGGTATACCGTGGTGAGTGGGTCGGTCGTGTTTTGTGCACTCACGCTCGTCGGATACCTCATCTCAAATGTACTCTTTCAAAAATACGAAGCGATTCTCGATCGTACGTATGGTCCTGACTATCAAACATACAAAACAAAAGTACCAAAGATTTTTTAATGATTATTCTCATCACCTCTGACAACCTTGATGCGCGACGTCGATATATCGATGAGTGTATGCAAACACTTCCACCGAGTGAAGTGCTTATGTTTGATGATACGAGTGGTACAGTAGAAGCGCTCGAAGAATATGCGTATCCTTCACTGTTTAATACGCAGCCATCGGTGATTCACAGCAAGTTTTTGCTTGAAGGCGAAATGATCGCTACACCACTTGTCAAAACGCTTTTGGCTAGTCCAACCGTGTTTATCTTTGAAGAATTTGCAGTCCCTGCATCTGTTGTCACGAGTTTCAAAAAAGCAGGAGCCATCGTGCATGTTGGTGAAAAAGTTGTAAAGCAAAAAGTCACCGATGATATATTTGCAGCGACCAAAGCACTCACGGCAGTAGATAAAAAAAGTCGATGGCTCTCATATCGAGCAGCACTCGAAACACACCCAATCGAAGCGATCATGGGCATCTTGTATTGGAAAGCAAAAGAACTCAGTCTCAAAAACAAATCGTATCTAGCGCTGTACCGAGCGCTCCTCGTAGCACACGCGCGTGCATGGAAAGAGGGCACCCCGCTTGATCTTGCGATCGAAAAGGTGATCCTTATGCAGTAGTACTATCTGCGGGGTATCGCTTGGCAAGGAGTGTAAGGAGGATACCGCTTGCAAGGACGGTAAATGACATCATCGGGAT
Organism: uncultured Candidatus Saccharibacteria bacterium; assembly: GCA_964481155.1. Classification (GTDB taxonomy): domain Bacteria; phylum Patescibacteriota; class Minisyncoccia; order Phycocordibacterales; family UBA9973; genus UBA4124. Next base: position 14,749 of record CAYZSX010000005.1, on the reverse strand, counting down.
GGTGATATAGCCAAACTTGTACACATATCTGACAAGGCACGATGCACCAGCAGCACCACAGACATCTACTCCTGCACCAGGGAACATATCGACAAATACGTGGAGTGCTGCGATCAAGATACCGATAACCGCAAGCACAAGTACTTGCTTTTGAAATGATGTGCTTTTGCGCATATCGACAATCCATGTGGTGATCGCGATAGGGAATATAGCGATGCGCTGATACCAGCAGAGGATGCATGGTTCATATCCAAACACGTATTGGTAGATGAGACTCATAGTGACTGCAATCGTAAAGATGCATGCGATAAGCGTCCCGCTGTAGCGAGCAATGTGTTTGACAAACGATGCGCCAGTGATCCATCCGATGATAGTGACGACGATGCCGATTTGAAGTCCGATAATGCCGAGTGCTGCGATAGTGTCAAACATAGTTAGTTAGTTGGTTGTGTTGATTGAAGTGCATCAGTGCAGTTTGTCTTTGCAGCAAGTTCTGCCATGGTGCGCTCACCAGAGAGTTCTGATCCGTCAGCAAATCTCCAGGTAGGGTATCCGGTGATACCTGCGTCAGTACAGACCTGGAGTTGTCCTTTGCCACTTGGTTGTGAACATTCAACATAGGGAAGGAGTTTTGCGCTTTTGCCAAACATTGCTTTGGTTGCTTGGCAGTGTGGGCACCAAAATGCACCATAAAACGTGGCGCCGCTATCAGCGATACACTGCGCGACAGTATCGTATTTACCAGGCTTTTTGGCTTGGACGACAAGGAGTATCACAAGTGCTCCGATAACGAGAATGATACTTGCAATAGTAAGTATTGTACGGGTTCTTTTTTTCATAGTAATACTGTACGGTCTAGAAAGGGTTTTTGCAACTTGAAAGTGGTGTTTGTTGTGGTCACAACTCTGCTTCTTGCATGTGCCCCCAGTATTTCATACTGGAGCACTACGCTCGGAAACGCGAAAGTAAACTTTCTCTTTCGCTCGCTTGTGCCCCCAGTAGGATTCGAACCTACGACCGTCTCCTTAAAAGGGAGCTGCTCTACCAACTGAGCTATAGGGGCAGATATGTGATTTGCAAAATGCGTCAAAAACTATACCATGCGACTCATATGAAATCAATCCTTATCCTCCACGATATCCGGAGCGCGCAAAATGTCGGCTCGCTCTTTCGCACTGCTGATGCTGCGGGTGTCGATCATATCTATCTCTCCGCGATCACACCACACCCAATCGATCGTTTTGGAAGGTATCGGAGCGATATCGCCAAAACAGCGCTTGGGGCAGAGCGATCTATCTCTTGGTCATCGTATACAGATATCAGTACTCTCATAGAGGAGCTCCGATCTGCTGGTGTCCAAATCATCGCAATCGAACAGTCGCCACGTGCAGTGGATTACAAAACCGTATCGGTTGCTCGTGATACCGCATTTATCCTTGGCAATGAAGTGGGAGGTATACCACCAGAGATACTTGAACAGGTAGACATCATCGCTCAGATCCCGATGCGTGGAAGCAAAGAGTCGCTCAATGTCGCAGTTGCAGGTGGGGTCGCACTGTTTCGGATGCTGGGTATCTAAGGCCTGGTACCGTCTTTGAGTTCTTGGAGACTGTAGATCTTGCCACCTTTGTAGGATTCTTCCATAAACGGGTTTTGGCGGTTGGTCATGATGCGATCAGGGCCACCAGTTGCAAACCAGCCGAGCCAGAGTGCGCCGAGTAGGATGAGAAACCATTTGAGTTCTGAATGCATATAAGTAAGTTTATTTCTTGAGGAGCTGTAGTGCAATCGTGATTTGCTTTTCGAGAGGCACCGTCGTATCGACCTCTGGAAGTGCCGTGCGAATGTCGTACTCTTTGAACCCAAGCGAGAGGAGCGCCTCGACGAGTTCGTTGTTTGTACTTTGGGTACTAGTAGTGAAGCCTTCAAGTTTGTCTTTGAGATCAATCACTACCTTTTCTGCGGTTTTTTTGCCGATACCAGGCACAAGTGCGATCGTCTTTGCATCACCGCTCCTGATCGCTCCGACGAGTGCGGGGAGTGGATACATCGTGAGCATCTGGAGCGCGGTTTTGGGACCAACACCAGAGACGCTGATGAGCGTCGAAAAGAGTGCCTTTTCATCAGTGTGCTCAAACCCATAGAGTTCGTGCGCGTCGTCACGAATCACGAGATGTGTGTGGAGGGTGACCGGAGTACCGACCCCCAGGAGCGCCGGAGTGTAGACGCTGTAGGCAAGTGGGCCAGTGTCGATGACGACACCTTTGTCAAAAGTCTCAACGATAGTGCCGGTGATGCGGGCGATCATGCTTGTATCATAACAGATGTAGGACCCTTTGGTGTACGCTATTGCGCAAAAGCCGTACTCCTGCTATAGTAACGCCCGTATATGCCAATCACCAAAAACGCAAAAAAGGCACTCCGAGTATCAGAGAAAAAGGCCCTTATCAACGCTCGCACCAAAAAGACCTTGAAAGAAGGCGTCAAAGCTGTTGAGAAACTCGCACACGCAAAAGAGTGGAAAAAGGCAACCGAAGCACTTGCTGGTGCGTACAGCGCTATCGACAAAGCAGCGAAAAAGGGTGTCATCAAGAAAAACACCGCATCTCGCAAAAAGGCTCGTCTCTCTAAGCTCGCGAAAGCAAAATAGAATAAAAAATAAAAACAGCAATTTTTTCGGTCCTCGGGTCAGTTCAGCCAGACACTCAAAAATTGCTGTTTTTATTTTTGGTATAATCAGATGATGTTATACGAATTTTATGGAGAGGAATGTCCGCACTGTCAAAAGATGCGCAAGTTCACCGACAAGCTCATGCAAGAGTTTCCCAACGTACAAATCATCCGTAAAGAAGTCTGGCACAACAAAGACAACATGGCGTTTATCAAAGAGTGTGACAAAGACGATGCATGTGGTGGTGTCCCGTTTTTCTTTAACAGCGATAGTAAGGCATGGCTTTGTGGGGAAGTGAGCTACGATGAGCTCAAAACATGGGCGGGGGTATAGCGATTTGACCAAAGTCTCAAAAAGAGTAGTATGAGTCAAAACGAAACTGTATGGGTACCGTACGCACACTCTGGCCCAAAATCCCTCACAAGAAGTTTAAGAAACCAAAAGAAAAAAATGTAAAAACAATGATTCGTGCAATCATCGTGTTGGTGATAGTTGGGATCATAGTGATGTATTTCAATGCGTGCCAGTAAAAGAACCTTTTTCGAAAAGGTTCTTTTTTATAGAAAAATTGTCCTCTTGGTAAGAAAATCTTTCCGAGGGTCCAAGCTCGGAAACGCGAAAGTAGACTTTCTCTTTCGCTCACTTGTCCACGTAGTCGAAGAAAGTTGGAACCAAGTGCATTCATGGGTTTTTGAAGCGTCTGAGGCGATTGTGGGACTAAGAGCTAAAGAAATTAGCTTGGTTTACTAGACAAAGATAGAGTAGACGTCTCGAGGAAGGAGTAGAACAATAATAACCCCGACAATAACGTCGGGGTTATAAATTAGTTAGGTTAATTAGCTTAGAGCATTTTTAACCAGCCTGTGAATGCTTGCATTAATCCTAAAATCTTCAGCGCTCCAGTTAAGCAATTCTTCAGGTTTTTTTCCTTTACCAAGTTTTTCCCTGATCAAAAGAGTATAAACTTCTTTAATTGAACTGTTCCACCCTACAGATAATGCTTTTATAAGGGGCCAGGTAGTAAATGATTTATACAAAAAAATTATTCCATCAAGAACCAACATTCCAATGTATGACCATTTCCAGTAAACAGGGAATGCGTTTTCATCTTGGAAAACTACTCTTCCAAAGAAAAGAACGATTATGGCTAACACCAGGGAATACAGAATGTTTGCAAAGATTCCTTTTAAAACATTTTTCCAAAAATCAGTAAAGCAAAGTGAGAAATACTGTAGCATTTTAAATGGATTTTAATGGTTATGTATTTTTATTTGATTATAAACATATATTTACTATATGTCAAGTATTGTCCTCTCGGTAGGAATCGAACCTACATCACAACTTCCGCAAAGTTGCGTCCTATCCATTGAACGACGAGAGGATATGGGTGTACTAGAATCCGAGGCGGTCAGCGATTTTGACACCGGTTGATTCGCGCATCTGGACTTCTGGTACGTGTTTTTTAAGCTCTTCTCGGACTGCCTCTGCGGTCACGTCCGCAAGGGGGACAGACTGCATCGGAACAAAGGATCCTTTGACGAGCAGTAATAGCTTATCTGGTTTTTCAGTTTCGTCAATCCAAAACTGGGTCACCCGCTCGTACGGGATACGCTCCTCATCGATGACGATATCCTTTTCGTCGAGTGCTATAGAGAGCATCTTGGGCTTGCGCTGAGCAAAGAGGATGACGAGCGCTCCTGCCACGACGAGAAATATCCCAAAGAAAATGTTGCCATAAAAGAAGCACAGTGTCGCACCGATCCCAAAGATGAGGCCCGCATACCAGAGCCAGTCTGGGTGGCGATCCTTTTCCTCAAACTCAAATGCACTCCATGAAATCATGGAGTGCATTATACCACGCGCTATTCTTTTTTCTTGTCGAGTTTGTCGAGACCGAGTGCTTTGAAGCCAAAGTATACAACCGCTGCGACGATGAGAAAGTCGATGATGGTTGAGACAAACGCGCCCCACTTGAGTGTCGCACTGCCGATAGTCGTTACCTTGTCGACGAGGTTGACCTTGCCCATGAGGAGTCCGACGAGAGGACTGATCACGTTGTCAACGAGAGAGCTCACAGTCTTGGACACAGCACCGCCGAGTACAAAACCGATTGCGAGCCCAACAACTCCTTGCTCTCTGATAAAGTCCATAAACCCGTTCATTTTTCCTTTGATTGTATCCATATAAGGAAAGTATAGCACTTATTGAGCGGTGTAAGTTTCCTTTGTCTTTTTGTCTGGTGCGATGTCGTAGAGTTCGGTAGGTGTAATGAGGATGATACCTTTGACGACGCGCCCCGGAATCGTTTCATTGACCCATGTGACGATCTCGTCAAAGAGCATACCAGATGTTTCATAGTGCGCCATACCTTTAATTTGGTAGCCGATCATGTCTTTCCATGCAACGAGCGCAACCTCAGGATGGGCGAGGATGTTGTCGAGGGTTTTCTCCATGAAATAGTTTACCAGAACGATGCGTCCGTCTTTGACTCGTATGGAAGACACCGGGATGACGTTGATACTACCGTCAGCACTTATGGTTGCGAGTGCCTTGGAGGTTGCTGAGAGTAAAAATGACGTAACGTCTCGCTCTAGTGTGATACTCATACAGCTATCGTAGCACATCTATTGTACAAAATTCGCTTTTTGAAATGTTGCGGAAGCGGTGAGATTCGAACTCACGGCCCCATTGCTGAGGCTCCTGTTTTCAAGACAGGTGCAATCGACCACTCTGCCACGCTTCCGTGTATGTCGTGCGTGTGCACTCTACCATACCAGGGATGGATTTTCAACGACGCTATGCTACGCTGTCAGTATGAAATACCTCGGGATTGATTATGGGACGAAGCGGGTCGGTGTGGCGATATCGGACGATGCGGGTGAGTTTGCCTTTCCCAAAGCGATACTCCCGATCGAAAGCGCGCTCACCGAGATAGCAGCGATCTGTGAAGATGAGGGGATCGAAGCGATCGTCATCGGAGAGCCGAGAGCATCAAATGGCGAACTCACCGACACCGCGCTTCATGCGGTGACCTTTAAAGACAAGATCGCCGAAATCACCGAGCTCCCGGTGGTCGCTGAGCGAGAAGACTTCTCGAGTGTCGAAGCGCATCGATACCAGACAGTAGCAGGCAGCCGTGACGACAGTGCTGCGGCGATCATCCTTCAGCGGTTTTTGGATAAAAAGAAAAAATAATATATCGTTGAGGGTATATGGAAACGATCACGATCGATGAATTTAAAAAAGTAGTAGCAAAGGTGGGGACTGTCCTTGCTGCAGAAGCGGTGGAAGGATCTGAGAAACTCATCAAGCTCTCACTCGACTTTGGTGAAGAGTCTCCGCGACAGATCCTCTCGGGTATCCGGCAGTGGTACACACCAGCGTCGCTCGTCGGCAAACAACTCCTCTTTGTAGTAAACCTCGCACCGCGCGCGATGATGGGACTCGAGTCGCACGGTATGCTCATGGCAGTTGACGGCACTGATGGCGCTCCTGTATTTCTCATACCCGAACAAAAAGTATCGGCAGGCAGTGCGGTACGATAACTCTTGTCGTATACTGTAGTACGTGTCATCACTCTTTTCTGTTCCAACAATCGCACATGTGGGGATTTCTTTTTCTGATACCGCAATCAGGTTTGTTCGTTTTGAAACAACACATCACACCTTGATACCTGTTGTGCATGCCGAATACACACTTCCAGATGGCGCGATACAAAACGGGCACATCATAGATACAAAAGCGGTCACTGATGTACTCGTGCGTATCCACAAACAATGCGCGCAAAAATTTGTTGCGCTTAACATCCCGTTTGAAGTTGTCGAGCTTGCGATGCTCGCAGTGCCAAAAGAAAGTACTGATGTTGGAGCAAGTGTGCGCAGTATGCTTGCCGAGCGTACTAGTCTTGATGTGTCAGATAGTATCATCGGGTACAAAGTAGTTGCACATACCGACAAAGCACTCATGGTGCAGGTGAGTATACTCGCACAGACAGTTGCCAAAGAATACCTACGAGCATGTCTATCTGCAAACCTCATGCCGATTGCATTTGAGTATGAAGGACACGTACTTGCGCGGGCACTGCTCCCAACCAATCATGCAGGGGTAAGTATCATTGTATCGATAGGCGCAGCTACGAGCGCACTTGTCCTTGTCTCAGAGGGGGTAGTGTACGGACACAAGATTATCTCGCACGGCACCGAGACATATATCAAGCTCCTCATGAAAGAGCGATCCATCGATGGCAAAGAAGCGATGGAAATACTCGAGACTGATGGAGTAGCACGAAGCGCGCTCGATACAACCACTATCCTTATCGATCGAGTCGATGAACTCAAAGACATGATTGAGTCATGGTATATCGCTCTTTCTCAAAAAAAGGGCAGCACTATCGGCAAGCTCACCGAGGTCATCATCACTGGTGCATCGATCCCAGGACTTACGGAGTATCTGAGCGCTGGGATGCGAGTCCCGGTCTCTGAAGGAAACCCGTGGCGACACTGCTTCTCGTTTGATGCGTACATACCAGCGCTTACACACACTGATGCGCAGCGCTATAGTGGTGCGATCGGTGTCACGCTCCCGGACGGGGCGCATATCAACCTTCTTCCGGTGATGCAGCGCAAACTCATCGCTCGCACTCGCCAGATGAAAAAACTCTTTTTGATACTCACTATCATCGCAGCTCTCGCAGTGATAGGGCTGATCGGGCTCGTTGTCAGCAAACAATTGTAGTGCCCCCGCCTGGAATCGAACCAAGAATAACGGCTTAGAAGTCCGCAGTTATATCCATTTAACTACAGGGGCAAGTGAGAACAGGTTTCATACTATAGTACCAGACAGTATTTGCAAAATCACACGTCTTTGGTATGCTGGCAAGGCGCACTCATGCGCTCTTAGCTCAGTTGGTAGAGCAGCGCTTTTACACAGCGAAGGTCGGGGGTTCGAATCCCTCAGGGCGCACAACTTTTCCGTGCTATAGTAGCCGTATGCAAAAGACAATCTTTTTTGATCTTGACGGGACACTCACCCCTCACTCGACATGGTACGAGCTCAATCTGTTGCTCGGCATCACCTCCCAAGAAGACAAAATGCTTTTTGAAAAGTATCTTGCAGGCGGCGTGGACTATCGCGGATGGATGAGCGCGCTCATGGAGCTGTATCGTCGTGGGCCAAAACTTCATCGAGACAACATTGTCGAATTCGCACAGACGCTCCCGCTTCGCCCTGATGCGCAAACCGTCGTTCATGCCGCAAAAGAAAAGGGATACACCGTTGTGCTCGTCTCAGGCGCTGTCGATACTGTCGTTGAGGTAGTTGCCCGCAGGCTTGGGGTCGATACATGGTTTGCCAAGACTGCTGTCGTCTACGATGGTGATGGATATGTCACAGATCTCAAGACAAGCATAGAAGGCGAACGTGACGGTAAGCTGCATTTCCTCGAATCATACTGTAGTGAAAAGGATATCGATCCGCGCGAGGTATACTGCGTCGGCGATGGCGGCAATGATCTCGAACTCTTCAAACATGCAAAAGGCATCCTCCTGGGAAACAATGAGGAACTCAAACCGTTTGCGTGGAAAGAGGTTGAGAACTTAGAAGAGATAGATAGTATTATTTAATATGGAAAATATTGAGCTCAAACCATTTGAGATAAAAAAAGTACAAAAAATAGTAGAGTCAAAAGAAACAGAATCTCTTCTGGAATGTTTAGAGTCTCTTGAGATTCACGCAGAGAGTATTGGGGAAGGTGGTAACGCTGAGGTGCTCGCTATTGCAGAGGGTCCTTTTTCAAAAGTTTGTTTAAAAAAAATTAAAGAAAAACCACAAATTATATGTAACTCAATTGATCGAGAAAACGAACTTCAGGGAAAGGCTCGAAAAGCAGGAGTAAGGACCCCTCTTGCGCTTATTTCATTAGAAACCGAGAAAGGCAATTTTTTTATCATGGAAAAAATAATAGGTATAACAGTTGAAGAAGCACTTGCTGCTCCATCAAAACTCCCAGAAGGTTTTTCGATTGAACTGTTTAACCGAGAACTAGAAGAGCAGGTTAATACGCTTCACAGTGCGGGCATTTACCACAGAGATCTACATGCAAGAAATGTCATGATTGATGAAGAGGGAAAACCAGTTATTATTGATTTTGGGACTGCTACCGAAGGTTCGGGTGGAGATTTTACCTATGAGGAATATGCAACGGTTTATAACCCAGCTTCAGGACGGTATGACCAAGTAAATGGGGTTTTTAAAGATGATAAAATAAGCGTTCGTAATATCAAAAGCGCATTTGCACCTATCGCACTCAAAATTAAGTTGACAAAAAACAATTTATAAGTATAATGTAAAAAAATAAAAACATGTTTATAAGTCCTGAAATTAAAGAAAAAATTGAAGCAAAATATGCTGAAGCAAAAGAACAGCATGCTACAACTATTTTGCTTGCAGAAGAGTTGGGAGAACTAATGCTTTTTATCAACAAAAAACCAACCCACTTGATCATGGAGTGTACTATTGGCGAAGATCGTGTTTATGTCGGCGCTGATAGTATAACTGCGACCTCATAATGTATATTTGTGAGGTCTTTTTTTATATGCAAATTTTATTCGAAAACGCTGACTTCCTTATCATCAACAAACCCGCAGGATTGCGGACGCATGCTGATGGCAAGAGTACTGTGCCGACAGTTGTCGACTGGATCCTCGCTGAGCGCCCAGAGATACGTGGGGTAGGTGAGGACATGGAGATGGGTGGGGTGCGGATCGAGCGCCCGGGGATCGTGCATCGCCTCGATGAAGAGACTTCGGGAGCACTCGTCATCGCCAAAACACAAAAGTCTTTTGCATACTTGAAACAACAATTTAAAGACAGAAAGGTACAGAAGGAGTATCACGCGTTTGTCTGGGGACATTTCAAAGAGTCGCGTGGAGTCGTCGATGTGCCGATCGGCAGAAGTAGTGGTGACTTCAGGCGGTGGCAGGCAGGCCGCGGGACGAGGGGAGAAGTCCGTGAAGCGTACACCGCATGGGAAGTAAGTCATCAGTTTGAGGATGAACACGGTGAAAAGTTTAGCCTCATGCGTCTATGGCCCAAGACAGGGCGTACGCACCAGCTCCGGGTACATATGAAATACCTCCAGCGACCGATCGTCTCTGATAGTCTCTACGCACCGACCAAACCACAGGCGCTCGGCTTTGATCGGGTGGCGCTCCATGCACAATCGATTGTGCTTACAACCTCAAGCGGGGAGGAGGTATCAGTCAGCGCTCCGTACCCGGCAGACTTTGAGGACGCTCTTGCAAAGTACTTCAAAGCGTGATAGATTGTGGTCCTATATGGCAACCGCATTTACTCCCGTCGACATCGAATCTCGAAAAAAGCTTGATTTTGCATCAGGGGACACTGTACGTGTCTGGTCAAAGATTGAGGATAAGGGTAAGTACCGTCTCCAGGCATTTGAAGGGCTCGTACTGGCGCGCAAGCATGGGACCTCTCCTTCAGCAACGTTTACCGTTCGCAAGGTATCAAACTCTGTTGGTGTTGAGCGTATCTTTCCACTCTACTCTCCGATGATCGACAAGATTGAGATCGTCAAACGTGCCAAGACTCGTCGCAGCAAGCTCTACTACATCCGAGACAAGGCTGCAAAAGAAGTTCGTCGCAAGATGAAACAAATCCTCGGTGGCAAGACAGCAGAAGTAGCCGAAGAGGCTCCTGCCGAAGCAGAAGAAACAACTGCGACTGAATAATACTCCACAATACAAAAATCCCCGAAAGGGGATTTTTGTATTGTGCGCGAGAGAGGACTTGAACCTCCATAGGATTGCTCCCGCTACCACCTCAAGGTAGTGCGTCTACCAGTTTCGCCACCCGCGCAACGCATTCTGTTGTGAATGTAGTTGGTACTATAGTGTATACTGGCGCTATATGCAAGACCAGGCAATGCGGCGGTATTTTTATGGAGGACTCTTTTTTGCAGCGGTGCTTTTGTCCGCACTTATCTTGTGGCCGTTTGTCAAAGTGATCGTGCTTGCCATTGCGCTTTCGGCGGTACTCTTTCCTGTATATACCCTCATCAAAAAAGGTGTACGCGTACCATGGGTCGCGTCACTACTTACAGTAGTACTCTTTGTTGTCGTGCTCTGTATCCCTGTGTTTACGATTGGTACTGTTGTGTTTACGCAGTCACAAACTATCGCAGGGTGGGTGAGTGAGTATGGTGGCTTCGACAACATCACTCGCGTATTTAATCGTTCAGTTGCCAACCTTGTCCCTGGTGGAGTGATCAACTTGCAATCAGGTATCGAACAAGTGACAACGCTCATCACAAGTCGTATTGGAAGCGCGTTTACCACAACACTTTCGACACTCTTTTCGTTTTTGCTTGTAGTACTTGCACTCTTTTATTTCTTGAAAGATGGCCTTCACTGGAAAGACATGCTCGTCAAACTCAGCCCGCTTTCTGATGAAAGCGGCGAAAAGATATTTCGCAAACTCAACACTGCGGTCAACGGTATCATGAAGGGGTATCTCCTCATCGCGCTTGCACAAGGTATCCTCATGGGGATCGGGCTCTGGGTGTTTGGGGTGCCCAATGCCGCACTCTGGGGTGTCGTTGCGGGTATTGCGTCCCTTGTGCCAACGATCGGTACCGCACTTGTTGCGATCCCGGTGTTTGTATTTCTCCTTGCACTTGGTCGTACAGGAGATGCGATAGGGTTTGGTATCTGGGCGATAGCGCTCGTAGGTACTATCGATAACCTACTCAATCCATACCTCGTTGGCAAAAAAATTGAGATTCATCCGCTCCTTGTTCTCTTCTCAGTGCTTGGTGGGATTGCGCTTGTAGGCCCTCTCGGTATCTTGATCGGACCGCTTGCGATATCGTTTGTGTACGCACTCGCGTCGGTATACAAAACAGAGACGATGATTTGATATACTTTGAGGTATGACATATCTCGGCATCGTTGGTGCGATACTTGGCCTCGGAGTATCGCTCTATATTTTTAAAAAGAAACAAACAAAAACACGACTTATTTGTCCGCGTGAATCAAACTGCGAAAAGGTAGTGCATAGCACACACGCAACGACGTTTGGTATCGGCAACGAAGTGCTCGGTATCGGATACTACGTATTGCAGCTTGTGTTGTGGGGTATCGTAGTCGGTGGGTACAGTAGTAGCCCATGGGTGCTTTGGGTGGTCACAGCGCTAACGATTGGCGGGGCGCTTTTTTCTCTGTACCTCATCGCACTCCAGTGGCTCGTGATCCGCGCGTGGTGCATGTGGTGTCTCGGGTCTGCATTTGCAAACATACTCCTTGTCATAGCGCTTTGGGGTATCCCAACGACAGGCTTGTTTGCACTCATCGCTAGTCAGCGACTCTGGTGGGTGATCGTGCACAACATCGGGTTTATCCTCGGGCTTGGAGGTGCGACGATTACAGACATTTTCTTTTTTCGATTTTTGCGCGACGGGATCATCACTGAGCAAGAAAAATCAACGATGGATACTCTTTCCTCAGTCATCTGGGTCGGACTTGCGATACTCATTGCAAGCGGGATCATGCTCTACCTCCCAGAGCAGGCGCGGTTTGATGTATCGGCAAAGTTTTTGCTCAAGCTCGTTGTGGTATCAGTGATTGTAGTCAATGGGCTATTTCTCAACCTGCTTGTTGCGCCGCGGATGCGTAGCTTGTCATTTGCCCGTGAGGTACCTGCTCGAAGGTTTCGCAGACTCGCATTTGCGCTCGGAGCTATCTCGATCACGAGTTGGTATACCGCGTTTATCCTCGGGTCATTTCGACGGATCTCGCTCCCACTCCGTGAGGGGGTGGCGCTGTATGTCATAGCCCTTGCAGCGGTTGTAACTTTGTCACAGATTTATGAACGAGTGGTGGTCAGACATCGACACACTCCTAGTCAACAAGGGGGAAATCTGGTATAACGATACTCGCATCTCAGACATGCTCCACAACAGCACGAGATGCACATATATGGTGCCCATAGTGTAGTGGTAACACAACAGGTTGTGGTTCTGTTATCTCGGGTTCGAACCCCGATGGGCACCCCATGAAAATTATAAGTCTAAACGTGTGGGGTGGGCGTATAGATAAAAAACTTTTTTCGTTTTTAGAATCTCGAACAGATGTTGATGTTTTTTGTTTTCAAGAGGTATACCATGAAGCAAATGGTAAAGATGTGTTATGGACTGATAGTACAAGATTTGATCTGTTGAATGATTTTAAAAAAATACTAAAGAACTATCAATGCTTTTATCATCCGCATCTAGGTGATTGGTGGGGGCTTGCTCTGTTTGTTCGAAATACTATTTTGGTTGAGGAAAGCGGTGAAGTATTTGTTCATAAAGAAAAAGGACACAATTTTGAACTTGAAACAAGAGGGCATACAGCAAAAAATCTTCAATATGTGAAAATTGATAACGGTACAAAGAAAATGTACATAATTAATTTTCACGGACTTTGGAACGGTCAAGGAAAAACTGATACTAAAGATCGAATAATACAATCGCAAAACATTATAGATTTTATTAAAATGCTTCGAGAAGATTTTTTACTCTGCGGAGATTTTAATCTTTTACCAGACACACAAAGTTTACAAATGATTGAATCATTTGGTCTTAGAAACTTGATTAAAGAATATAGAATTACTTCTACAAGAACCTCATTTTATACAAAACCAGCACGATACGCTGATTATGCTTTTGTAACAAAAGGTTTAAATGTAGTAGAGTTTACTGTTTTACCAGATGAAGTTTCTGATCATGCTCCGCTTTATATAGAAATACAATTATAATAAGTTTAAATTATATGCATCCCACCCATTCCAAAAAAGATATCTGGATAGAAATCAGTACGTTTTTTATAGCGCCGGTTATCCTTATCTATCTCGGTATCATCCCGGTGGAGTGGCGAGTGATCGTGCTACTGTGCGTGTCACTCATTCTGTTGTCGATCATCAGACATGAGAGGTGGACCAAAGAAATGCTCGGTCTCAAACTGATAGCGTCTACACACGCGATTGTCATCTACACCATTGTCACCATGCTCGGTGTTGCAGCGCTCAAGTGGTTTGCTGCAGTTGTTGGGTTTGTGCCGCTCGATACATTTGCGCTTCGTGCGCGTCCAGAGCTTATACTCTTTTTCATCCCACTGTCGGTGCTCCAAGAGATTGCATATCGAGCGTTTCTCGCGCAGCGACTACGAGGGCTCACTGACAAACGCATGGCGCGTATCGCAATCAACGTTGCACTCTTTACACTCCTTCATATCATCTACCCGTTTCCATTCATTGGGCTTACGATTGCGGCGGTGGGCGGGTTTGTGTTTGCATACCTCTATGAACGGTATCCAAGTATCGTGCTCATCTGTATCGCGCATTCGATACTCAACTTTGTCTCAGTATGGCTTGGGTTCTTTACTATATCGTAGTCTGCTATACTATCGGCCATATGATATACACCAAAGAAAACCTCATCGCATCTATCGAAAACGAATTTCGTATCTTTAAGCATCTCTGGGAGAAAATCCCTGCCGGTACCGAAGGGTATCGTCCGACCGAAGGGCAGCGTACGACACTTGAGCTCCTCCAGTACCTTTCATCGATTTTTGCAAACGCAACCCATGTCATCCTCCAGGGTTCAACCGATGCGTATGCGAGTGCTCCGTGCGATGCATCCCAGACCACGATGGAAAATTTCCCCGCAAAAATGGACGAACAACTCTCGATATGGAAAGGGTTACTCGATCAGTTTGACGAAGTCGAACTTGCAAAACTTGTCAACCTCTACAACATGGGCGAGATGACCAAAGGTCGATACCTCGTTGAAAACCTCCTCAAATGGGCCGCAGCGTACAAGATGCAGCTCTTCCTTTATTGCAAAGCCTCTGGCAATAGTTCGATCAACACTGCCAACCTCTGGGGTGGGGTGGATATGCCGATGAATCAATAGTGATAAAAGCTCCCAATTTGGGAGCTTTTTGCTATACTAGCCGCTTATGAAGATTCTCAAACAATACCTCAAGAAATACTGGAAGATGTGCACGCTCGTCATCGTGCTTG
>CAYZSX010000004.1:7600-38554 GCA_964481155.1 uncultured Candidatus Saccharibacteria bacterium | reverse complement strand
ATTATAACCGTTTTTTGACTTTTGTCAAAAAAATACCCCGCCTGCCGGGGTATTGATTACAAGTCGAGCACTGAGACAAGATGTTCTGTGTACTCTTCTGGAGTCATTTTTTTAACACTGGGATCACTGATGAGTTCTGGGAATTCACGAGTGGTAATAGTCGAAATGATAAATGCAGGCTCTTCGCATACCACATCCTTGAAAACTCCTTCTTTTTTCAGATCACTCAGTATACTACTTAGTTCCGCTTTTGCGATCACGTATCCCTCCTCGTCTACCCGATACGGATGCCCTGGTTCGAATCGAGCAGCCCACGAACTGATACCCACAAGCGTGATACTTGAGAGTATTTCTGGATAAACATCACGCACACCAGCAATAACCGTCTGTGCAGTAAGCACATTTACTCGGCGATGATAGGCGATCGACTCTCGCTCTTTCTCCTCTTTTGTTTCACCTGGAAACTTATGATCTTTTTTAAGATCACCAGCAAAGAGTGCGATGTCGGTTGGGACAACACCTTGCACAGAAAGATTTTTCAGATACATCATGACCTCATGAGCATCTTCGAGATTTACGACCTCATAGTACACACCTTGTTGATTTTCAAAAATTCTTTGTGCTTTTTCAAGACTTCGAACAGGTATATACACTGTGTGACCTTTTGCAAGCATCTTTTTTGCAAACGAACTCCCAAGATCTCCCGTACCTCCAGTAATAATAAATGTTTTATTCATGTGCATGTAGTTTACTCCTACCCTACCACAAAAAGCAAAAACCACTCAATCGAGTGGTTTTTGGGATTATTGTCGAGCTTTGATGATAGTGTCTGCCACGTTTTGTGGAACGATGTCGTACCGGAGAAACTCCATCGTAAACCCAGCGCGTCCTTCGGTCATACTTCGCAGCGATGTCATGTATCCAAACATTTCAGAAAGTGGAACAACAGCGTTGACGACTTGGTTCATACCACGAGTCTCCATACCTTCGATGATACCGCGACGTGATGAGAGACTACCAGTGACATCACCCATAAACTTGTCTGGAGTGACGACTTCTACTTTCATCATCGGTTCGAGGATGACTGGTTTTGCTGCTTTTGCAGCGTCTTGGAGTGCCATACTTGCAGCGATTTTGAAGGCCATTTCGTTTGAGTCAACTTCGTGGAAACTACCGTCGTAGAGATCGACAGAAACGTTTTCCATTTTAAATCCTGCAACGACACCACGATCGAGACCTTCTTTGAGACCCTTTTCGATTGGAGGGATGTACTCACCAGGGATCGCACCTCCTTTGATGTTGTTGATGAACTCAAATCCATCAGTTCGCTTGACGTTCTTGGGCAAATCTTTGGGATCGACAGAGAGATCCATTGGCTTGATCTTGATTTTGACGTGACCATAGTTACCTTTACCACCAGATTGTTTGATGTACTTTCCTTCTGCTTCTGCAGGTGCGGTGATCGTCTCACGATATGCCACCTGAGGTTTGCCGACATTTGCTTCGACGCCAAACTCACGCTTCATACGATCAACAACGATTTCGAGGTGAAGCTCTCCCATACCAGCAATGAGTGTTTCTTCTGTTTCTGGATCAGTTGAGACTTTGAGTGTTGGATCTTCATCAGCGAGACGGTTGAGCGCAAGACCCATCTTTTCTTGGTCTGCTTTGGTCTTGGGTTCGATACGAAGGTTGATCACTGGCTCTGGGAACTTGATACGATCAAGCTCGATTGGGTTTGCTTCATCACAGAGCGTATCTGAAGTTTTTGCTTCTTTGAGTCCGACTGCAGCTGCGATTTCTCCCGCAAACACCTTTTTCACTTCTTCGCGCTTGTCTGCCATCATACGCACGATACGAGAGAGACGCTCTTTGTTGCCGGTGCGAGGGTTGTAGATATATGAACCAGACTCGACAGTACCTGAGTACACACGGAAGAACACGAGCTGACCGACGAACGGATCGTTCATACTCTTGAACGCGAGCGCTGCAAACGGTTCACTATCAGATGCGTGACGCTCAACAGGTTCTTCGGTGTCAGGGTTTACACCAGTGACTGCCTTGATATCAGTCGGTGCAGGGAGATAGTCCACAACCGCATCGAGCACGAGCTGGACGCCTTTGTTCTTGAGTGCAGATCCTGCGTAGACTGGGAATATCTCGTTTGCAATCACCGCCTTACGGAGAAGTTTTTTGAGGTCTTCGAGTGAAGGTTCGGTACCTTCGAGGTATGCATTCATCGCTACTTCATCGTTCTCGACGATACGCTCGATGAGTTCTGCGCGATACTTTTTGGCATCGTCCATCATGTTTTGAGGAATCTCCTTTTCGATCACTTTGTTCCCCATCTCACCTTCGAAATAGTACGCCTTCATCGTGAGGAGGTCGACGACACCTTCATGGTTTTCTTCAAGACCGATTGGGAGCTGTGCGCGCACCGCCTTTTTGGAAAGACGATCAAGGATGGTTTTGTATGAGTGCTCAAACGACGCACCAGTACGATCGAGTTTGTTGACGAAACAGATACGAGGCACGTTTGCTTCATCTGCGTAGCGCCAGTTGGTTTCTGATTGTGGTTCCACACCTGCCACTCCATCAAACACCACCACTGCACCGTCGAGCACACGGAGTGATCGCTTCACTTCTACCGTAAAGTCGATGTGTCCAGGAGTATCGATGATGTTGAAACTATAGCGCTTTGCTTTGTCGCCGCCTGCGTAGGTCGGGATCCAGGTACATGAGACTGCAGCCGCAGTAATCGTGATACCACGCTCACGCTCTTGTTCCATCCAGTCAGTCGTAGTCTCACCATCGTGCACTTCACCGATCTTGTGCGAGACACCGGTATAGTAGAGTACGCGTTCTGACGTAGTAGTTTTGCCGGCATCGATGTGTGCGATGATACCGAAGTTTCGGACCTTTTCTAGTGGATACTCACGATTCATAAATGTGTGGTTTGTAGACTTGGATCAAAGTGATAATAAAAAGCGCCAAGTACGCTTGTTGTGCTCATCACTATACGGTACAACCCCTGTTTTTGCAAATAAAAAAGGGCCCGGGAGATAGATACTCCCAGCCCGTTTACCAAAACTAACTGCTTATGAGAAAATAAAAAACTATAAAGAAGAATACGTTGGTTTTTCGTAGAAACACAGATAGGACAACCTAAAGTACAGTGTACCCCTTTTTGATAAAAAGAAAACCCCCTCTCGGGGAGTTCTTTGTTACCAAACAAAATGGGCAAATGCTTTGTTGGACTCTGCCATCTTGTGGGTGTCCTTTTTCTTTTTGACTGCATTACCGTCACCTTTTGCAGCGAGCATAAGCTCTTCGGCAAGTGCAGTTTCCATCTTGACCCCTTTGCGACTACGAGCAGCTTCGATGATCCATCGCATGGCGAGTGCAGTGCGTCGTTCAGTGCGGACTTCGCGAGGGACCTGGTAGTTTGCACCACCGATACGTCGAGAGCGGACTTCGACAAGTGGGCCTGCGTTTTTCATTGCTTCATCAAATACAGTGATAGGACTCTCTACCCCCTCTTTCTCTTTGACGATGTCGAGCGCACCATAGACGATCGCACGAGCGGTGTTTTTCTTGCCACTCCACATGATAGAGTTGATGAACTTCTCAAGTGTTGTTGAATTAAACTTGATGTCAGGCTTTACGATATTTCGATTTTTTACAGGTCGTCGCATAGAGTTAGATATTATTTACTTGCTTTTGGTCGCTTGGTACCGTACATAGAACGACTCTTGCGTCGCTTATCGATACCCTGAGTATCGAGCACGCCACGGACAACGTGATAGCGGACTCCGATCAAGTCCTTCACACGACCGCCACGGATCATAACCACTGAGTGCTCTTGGAGGTTGTGACCTTCACCAGGGATGTACGCAGTGACAGTGTCACCGTTGGTCAGACGTACACGGGCGATTTTTCGGATCGCAGAGTTTGGTTTCTTGGGAGTAGTGGTTGTTACTTTGACACAGACACCGCGCTTGAACGGAGATGCGTATGCTACTGGACGGTTGTGGATCGTGTTGAACCCACGAGAAAGCGTAACAGCCTTCGACTTGCGTCGGGCGGTGTTGCGAGGTTTTTTGATTAGCTGACTGATAGTAGCCATGTGTCCGAGTATCCTACTACACCATTTTTAATAAATCAAGTACCTTATCTACACGTGCTCTCTCCTTGTATAGTCCCTGCGGGACTTGGGCTTCGCCCTTCGGACACGTCCTCGGTCCTATACAAGGATCCGCACGGATAACCCTCTAGATACTAATCCCAGTAAAAAGACTATATATAGTGAACGCAAGTGGTGCCACAAACTTCCACCCAAACACGACAAACACAATAAGGATCGGGAAAGAATACTGCTCGATACGACGCATCGTCGGCTGTGCTCCTTGCGGAAGTACTGCTGAGAGAAACCGAAATCCGTCGAGTGGAGCAAATGGCATCGCGTTAAAGAGCGCGAGCGCGACATTCACAAGCACGATGATACTTGCGATATCGATAAATGCCCGTGATATGAGCCCAGTAGCAAGTGAGGCTCTGATGAGGAGTCCAAACACAAGCGCGATCGAGAGGTTCACCACGATGCCCGCGATGGCGACTTTGGCGATGCTTTTGCTTCCATGTTTGAGATTGTCAGGATTGTACGGGACTGGTTTGGCCCACCCAATCACAAACCCTGCATTTGAAAGGATAAGGAGAAGTGGGAGTATGACCGACCCAAACCACTCGATATGCTTGAGCGGGTTGAGCGTGATGCGTCCGAGCACACGCGCCGTCGGGTCCCCTTCTCGCTCAGCGATGATCCCATGAGCAACCTCGTGCACGATGATCGAAACGATGAGGATGAGGAAATAAAAGATGGAAAGTGGTCCTTGCATAAGTGTATCCTCCATGGTACCATGCGCAGACCTATGGCAAAAGCATGTGCAGTAACGAAAAAGACTTCTCAGATGGCGGGTGGCTACTCGACCAAGGTTCGTGCGACCAAGTTCAACCCGATCACCCCATCTCGCAAGTACGCAAACCTCCAAAAGAAGCGTGTGTACGTACCTGAGCTCGGCAAAACAGTTGCCCTCACTCTCTCTGCAAAAGGGATCCGCACCATCGCCAAGAACGGCGCGTACGCTACTCTCAAAAAAGCTGGTGTAATCAAATAATCACCTTACCCAAAAACCGCCAAACGGCGGTTTTTACTTTTGTACAGCCCACCCTCCTTGAGCTGGGGTGAGTACTACGGTTCCCTTGTCCTGAGTAGAAACCCATGGAATCTTGAGGGATTTGAGCCTCTCGATGACCTCTGTCGCAGGATGACCGTACCGATTGTTGACCCCGGCGGAGATGAGCGCGAGATCGGGGCTTGCCGCTCGGAGAAAGTCCTCACTACTTGAGGTCTTGGATCCGTGGTGTCCAAGCTTGAGGACATCGACATCGAGAAGCTGGGGAGTTGTACGGGTGAGGTATGTTTCGATAGAGGTCGGCGAGTCACCGGTCAGGAGCCCGCTCGACTGCCCGATATCGAGCCGACCGACCACGGAAGCGGTGTTGGTCTCCCATCCTGTGGTATCACGATTGGGAAACAGTACTGTAAATCTAGTTACAGGGTCGAGTCTAACTACCATACCTTTGCGCACAAAATATGCGGGTATCTTGCGATCTATGATGAGCTGATTGAGGTCTTTGTACACCTGCGAATCACTTGCGACTTGTGAAGTCAGGTACAGACCGACTCGGTACCGACGGAGCACCAGTGGGAGTCCGCCGATATGGTCTGCATCGGGGTGCGTCGCAATCACGACATCGATAAACCGATCTCCTGCCGGCATGACTTTCCCAAGCTGGGTAAGTACTGCACTATCTTTGCCGCCATCGATGAGCATTTGCGCGCCGCTTGGCGCAGTGACCAGGAGACTATCTCCTTGTCCTATATCGAGCATCGCAAGAGAGCCTTCCGACTGTCTAGGCTTGGGCTCAAGAGCAACAGCAACAAGCCCGAGAAGGATCGTGATTGCTATCAATATAAGGACTGATTGTATGTGACGTTTCATGTATACTTGAGTATATGTTTACCGAACAACAATGTGCACCCCTTCCTTTTGGACGTATCAGCGAGATGACTCACACCGAGCACCAAAAGCTCTATAGTGGGTATGTAAAAAATGCCAACACGATCCTCACCAAACTCGAGACATACCAACCAGACGAAACCAAAACATACGAAACCGGTGAACTCTATCGACGATTTGCCTTTGAGTACAACGGTATGCGCAACCATGAGATTTATTTTGCGCTTGTAAGTGGTACCTCAAGCGAAGCCCCTTCTCTCATGAGTGCAATCCAAAAGCAATGGGGCACCCTTGAAGCATTTACCACGCTTTTTAGCACACTTGCACTGACTCGTGGGATCGGTTGGGCAATGCTCTCGTATGACAAAAAGGTAGGCGGACTCATCATGCACTGGGTCGACGAACAACATCTCGGACAACTTCAGGGTACGAGTCCTATCATTGCGCTTGATATGTGGGAACACGCGTACGTCGCTGACTACCAACCTTCTGGCAAGAAACAGTACGTCACCGACTTCCTCACCCAGATGCACTGGGCTGTCGCCGAAACATTCTATACTGCTGCTGCATATACTCACTGATTTCTCTACGAAACAGTGCAAAGACAAGTGCTCCATATACGAGACTCACACACCACCAGGGCACTGGTGGTGTGTGCCATATAGGTATACGAGCGCATAGCTCCAAAAGTCCAAGTACAAACGAACCAAGTACCGAGATCAAGCTCCCTACAATCGACGCAAGTGTAGGTACAAATGCAAGTGAAACAAGAACTATACCTCCTATCATGATAACCGGTGTCACGATCGCAAAGACGATATTTGCAAGAGGAGATGATAATGGAAAGTTGCCGGAAAAATACATAAGGTATGGAAGCATAAAGACTGGCGCCGATACCGCAAGCATGATGAGTTCACGTAGATCGATACCTTGTGTCTCGGGGATCCAGTGAAACAGCGCTTCGATTTTGGGCAAGACAAGAATCATAAACATCGTTGCAAGAAACGATAGATGAAATCCTGGATCAACAAACACCATTGTTGGTGAGATGAAAAAGAAACACAGATACGCAACCACAAGTGCGCGCATCGGTTGATACGTCCGCACTGACAGTCCCGCAAGCACAGCGATACCACCCATCACTCCAGCGCGCACACTTGCAACTCCTGCGCCGCTGATGAGTACGAGCATGAGTATTGCAATCACCGTGATCGCGCTTCGCAGTTTAAACGGCACACCTTTGAGCATGAGTCCAAGAAACCCTGCAAGGAGCGTGATGTTATACCCCGATAGCACGAGCACGTGGAGCACTCCGGTATCTCGAAACAAATCCGATATAGCATCTGGCAACCCTCCCTGATACCCCACCGTCATACCTGCGACAACGCCATCAAACGGAAACTGTATATATCGAGCAAAGATATCAGCGATACGATACCTGAGGATAGTCGGGACGCGAGCAAGCGCAAACTCGTGATTAGTAACAGGACCAATGATTGGTTTGGTGACGACGCCGACAATCCCCTTACTTTCCATATATGCCTCATATGCAAACACTCTTCCGCTATCAGTCACAAAGTCTTCGATAGGAGCCACCGACCCCCTCACACTGACAAAATCTCCAGGAAGTACTTGCACCTGCTGCGGACTACGGACCTGGAGCTTTTGGTTATGTTGCGTATCAACGATGACGATGTTGGTGCGATCAAGCCTCCGATCAACCGAGAGCACCCTCGCATCAAACGCTCGGTTGCCATAGATTTGTCTATCGATCGACGTATCTACTCGCCACACTGACACCGCGCCGAGCATCAGCGCTCCTCCTGCGATGAGTGCGAGTACCACCCCTCGACGCGATCGGGTGATTGCTATCACAAAGCCCGCAAGGACGACTGCACACACTCCGATAAACCACATCGAAACATGTAGTGTATAGTACAGCAGCGCACCGATAGTGAGTATGATCGCAAACAATTCGAGCATCACTCCTATCGTACGCGACTAATATCAAGATTTTCTAAAGAAGCGACTCTAGGGTGTAGTCTTGGACGAGATCAGTTTCTTCTTTTTTTGAAAACACCTTTTTGTATTTGGCACCTTTTGCACCTTTGACACGTTTCTCGCATGCTGGCCATGCCTTGTCGACATATACCGTACCACCAACAAGTGACACGTACGAATACGCTGGTGCGCTGCTTGTACTCTTTTTTGAGGAAGATTTTTTTACGGGAGATTTGGGAGGAGTATCCCCGAGCTCTGCTTCGTATGCTGCGATTGTTCCTTTGAACAGTGTTGGCTTTTTTGAAAGCGCTGCAGCAACCGCAAGCTCATCACAACGGTCGTTGTAGAGATGTCCTGAGTGTCCGTCCACTTTGACAAGTGTTAGTTTGCGACCAAACGCATCGCGCAGCTTCATGAGTTTGACCCACTGTAGTTTGTTTTCTACCGGCTTTTTGGAAACTGTCATCCATCCATTGCGCACCCACCCATCGATCCAACTTTCGATACCGCTCAAGACATACCGTGAATCTGCATGAAGCTCAACCGATACGGCCCCGTGTGTCTTTTGCACATAGGCAAGCGCTTGGATCACCGCCTCGAGCTCCATCTGGTTGTTGGTTGCGGGATCTTTTTTGCCCGCAAGTTCGATTGCTTGTGTATCAGATAAGATGATCGCTGCCCACCCACCAGGACCAGGATTGCCGCGTGAAGCACCGTCAGTGTAGATCGTTATACTTTTCATCTGTGTAGTATAGCAGTATGATTGATACATCCATGGAACAAGCAACAAAAGAAGTTCGCGCGCAAGTCAGACGCAAGATACGAGAAGTACACAACCTCAACGAAAAGCTCTCTCGAGAGCGCACCTTTGGTCAGCGAGTAGCGGATGGTGTCGCAAACGGGATGGGTTCATGGCGATTTATCATTTGGCAAACAGTCATTGTGATGATTTGGATGGCAGCAAATATCGTCGGTGTCGTAAGGCACTGGGATCCATACCCATTTATCCTTCTAAATCTATTGTTCTCTACACAGGCAGCATACGCAGCGCCGATCATTATGATGAGTCAAAACCGCGCTGCAGAGCGTGATCGTGCACAAGCACAAAATGATTACGAAACAAATCTTGCCGCAAAAGAAGAAATCGAAGCGCTCATGAAACGCCTCGACGCAATCGAACAAAACAAACTCGACAAGATCCTTGCGATGCTCGAGAAGGACAACTAACGTACCTCTTTGATTCGCACACGGACACCGCCTCGCCATCCTGCCTCGAGGGTGCCAAGTACAGAAACTATTGCTCCAGGAGCAAGCTTTTCTATCAGAGCATCGGGTGCAAAAAAGGTAAATGAAGTTGCAGACCCTGTTTCATCTTGGAGCATAGCTTCAAGATGTTCTTTTTGTTTACCAAATCGTTTTGTGCTCACTACTCTAACCTGTTCAAACAAAAACATCGGCTCAGTGTTGCCGACCCCAAACGGCGCAAATCTCCGGACAACCCCAAGGTGCCGCGCAGTTGCGCACGCAAGCGGGAGCTCGATGGCTTCAACGCTATGTGTGGTATCTGCAGTATGATCAACGAGTGTGAGCGCCTGGTTGAGTGCATCCTCAAGGAAGTGAATCTTGTCTTTTGCAACCGCAAAGCCGCCTGCTGCCTGGTGCCCTCCCGCGTGAAGCACCATCCCCTCAGGAAGCGCTTGAAAGAGGAGCGCCGCGTGATGCTCATCGATCATCCGACACGAACCTTTGATCGAACCATCCCCTGCCTCACCCCAGACAAAGAAACTTTTGCCATACGTCTCGACTAGTTTGTTGGCAACGAGTCCGAGTACTGCAGGGCGCCAATCAGGATTGCCAACAACAACAATCTCACCGAGCCCCCCTCCGAGCGCGCGGTGCTCGATCGTTGCATGCGCTGCTTTGGTGATCTGTGCGACGAGTGTCTTGCGAAGTGTGTTGATCTCTTCGAGTGTGCAGACGATCTGGTGCGCACGAGTCGGATCATCGGTGGCTAGGAGATCAAACGCGAGCATAGGGGTGTCCATACGAGATGCGGCATTGAGACGTGGCGCAACCGTAAACGTGAGATCTGTTTCGGTGAGGTTGTTGAGATATATATTGTTTTTTTCAAGAAGGAGGCGCAGGCCGATGCGACGTGTTTTCTTGATCACCTGAAGCCCGTAATATGCGAGCATACGGTTCTCTCCAACGAGTGGCACCATGTCTGAGAGTGTCGCAAATCCGACGAGGTCGAGCAACCACTTCTCCCACCCTACTGGTACCCCGTAGTCTGTGCCATATCGCTCCAGAAATGCGCACACAAGATAAAAGGCAACTGCTGCACCACACGGGTCTTGGTTGATATAGCTTCCTTTTGCGGGATGCACCACCGCATATGCTGCAGGAAACTCCGGAAGTGGCTGGTGGTGATCAGTGAGTACGACATCTATCCCTCGCGATTGCGCATCGGCGATCTCGGCGAGTGCGGTGATCCCAACATCGACCGTGATCATGAGCGATACACCGTTTGCTTCAAGCGCATCAATGCCAATCTTGCTCACTCCATATCCTTCATCGTGCCGATCGGGTATGTATATATGCACCCGATCAGAGACACCGATCTTTTTAAAGAGATCAAGGAGCACCACCGCACCAGGGATACCATCGCAATCATAGTCTGCATAGATACCGATCTGCTCTCCATTATCAACCGCTCGCTTGAGCCGTGTGACTGCACGCTCCATATCGGTAAATGCCCAGAGGTCACCAAGCTCATACATCGGCGCAAGAAATGTCTGATGATCCTCGACACCAAGCCGCCTGATCAGCATCTCTTCGAGCTCGGCAGGTGTCGGCAATGTCTGTTGCATGCATGAGATTGTAGCATGCAAAAAGCCTCCCGATTGGGAGGCGATTTTAAGTCTACGTGAATTTAGACTGTACCCTTTTTAGACTGCAGTTCCAACAAATACTTGTACTTCTGCGAGAAAATCCCTTTTTTGGATTTGACATAATAGATTGGCTTACCCCTTCCCAATCATGATGACAAAAACGTTGTACAAAAAATCTGTGGACCCAGTTTTTGTACGATCGGATCACTGGGTGCAGATGAAAAATGGAAATATACACCGCGCCTGTATTGCTTCCTACAAAAATTGCCACTGCAGGAAAGTTAAAAGCAGACACTGTTATTCTATACACAACCGTGTCGCCCTGCGACACGGTGATGTTGCCTCCATCTACCGCAGTCTCCAAATGCTGGCAACTAAAGTAATCAGCAACCGCGTACGTGATCCGACCACTGTGCCAATCTTTTGGCGGGGTTAGTTCCAGATACTCTTCGTTGGGTTCGAGACGCCCTGGTGCTCCTGTTACTTGCTGTGGTATAGAAAACCCTTTAGACAATAAAAACCGTTCGAGTCTGTTATTGATTTTTTTCATATCACATAGTTTTCGAACACTCTACGTTTTTTGTACAAAAAGTCAAATGCTTTGGTGCGGTATACTCATACCCATATGCACAACGATACTATATTTGGTAAAATCATCCGCGGAGAGATCCCTGCGACCAAGGTCTATGAAGACGATACCTTTCTTGCGTTTCTCGATATCAATCCTGTCACCAAAGGTCACACGCTCCTCATCCCCAAGGCGCACTACACATGGATCCACGAAGCTCCTGACGAACTCGTCGCACAGATATTTGTCAAAGCAAAAGAGCTCATAAACGCGATGCGTACAGGTATCCCCTGTGACTATGTGCAGGTCGGCGTTGTAGGTAACGAAATACCCCATCTACATATCCATCTCATCCCGCGATACTTTGAGGGCGAGGTACACATCTCCAGTCGTCCACATGAACCATACACCGATACCACTGAAATGCATGCATTTGCAGACAAGATCCGAACCGGTCTCTCCAAACAAAATGGCCAGTGATAAACATCACCGGCCTGTTAAGAATCTTTCGATTCTGTAACCCCCAAAGAAAAGAGGTAAATATAGTAAGTAAAGAACTTTTCTAAAGAATAGGGCCCGGATAGACATCCTGGCCCGTTTTAATCCAATATCCTATGAAAAACCTTTTTAAGTATAGCACACCTTGTAAAAAGTGCAAGCACGTACAAGAAAGCCCGGCATGCCGGGCTTCTTAGTGATATTGGACAATCTCCAAAGCGATGGTTTTTATAGGAAATCTCTTGATGGTTGTGGTTTTGTCGATTGTATCCTTTTAGAGCTCTCTATGCAAACTACTTGAGTGCTTTGATACCTGGGAGTGTGCCTTTGCTCAGATACTCGAGTGTCGCACCACCACCCGTTGAGACAAAGATGCGTTTAGACTCTACCTTGTCTATCACCTTTTCGATCACTGCACCTGTGTCTCCTCCACCGATCACCGCATGAGCTTTGCTACTAACGATTGCGCGCGCAACTGCGGCGGTGCCTTTATCAAACTTTTTCTCATACCAGCCTGTTGGGCCGTTCCATACTACGAGCTTTGCTTTGGAAACCTCTTGCTCGATGAGCGCGATACTCTGCGGGCCGATGTCGACGATCACGTCACCTGGTGCGATCTCTGCAGGTGTAAGTACGAGTTTCTTGTCTGCGCGCACTACGATAGCGTCGATCGGGAGGAGTACTTTTGGGTTTTTGAGGAGTTTGGTGATGACCGCATCATATCCAGACTCGACGACCGAATCACCTACCTCAAACCCAGCGACTTGATAAAAGTTGTTGAGAATCGCACCAGTGATGATGAGTTTGTCTGCCTTGGTGAGAAACTGTTTGAGAAGCGGGATCTTGGTTGCAAACTTGGCACCACCAAGCATAAAGAGAAATGGATGCTTTTTGTTCTCAAGCACAGCTTGAAGCGCCTTGAGTTCAGCGAGGAGCTGTAGTCCTGCATACGCCGGGAGGTATTTGGGCACCCCTACCACCGATGCGTGCGCTCGGTGTGATACCGAAAACGCATCGTTGATATAATATGTACCGAGCTTAGCAAGTGCTTTGGCAAACACTGAAGCATTTGTAGTTTCTCCTTCGTACCTGCGTATGTTTTCGAGGAGTACAACGGTGCCCTTTGGTACCTGATCAAGTATCTCAATGATACGAGGATCAGTGAGATCGTGCGTGACAAACACAACTTTGGGAAATAGTTTGGAAAGATACGTCGCGACTGGTCGCAGACTCTCACCTCCCTCTCCAAGGTGTGCGAGGAGTACTGGTGTGCCGCCCTTTTTGAGGATCGTACGGATCGTCGCAACACTTGCATCGATACGACGCGAATCGACGATGCGACTGCCTTTGAGAGGGACATTGTAATCGACTCTGACGAGGACGCGAGCACCTTTGAGCTGAGGAAGTTTAGAAACTGATTGCATATATATAAAAAAGTCTAACTAATACACTCTGCGAGCTTTGCAAAACGTTTGGCATCGAGACTGACTCTGCCGACAAGGAGTCCGTCTGCTCCACCGTCATCGAGAAACGCTCGAGCATTGTCTTCGCTCACTGATCCCCCGTAGAGGATAGATACCTGTGTCGCTGTTTTGTGATCTGAGAGATCGGCGAGTATCTTGCGGATAAACAACATCATCTCTTGGCACTCTACTGGTGTTGCTTCGCGGACTGCGTGAGATCCGATCGCCCACACTGGTTCGTATGCAATGATGATACGTTTAACCATGGCCTTGGGTACTGCGCTAAGTGCACTCTCGATCTGATCCTTGATACCGCTCAGATACCACCCCTGCTCATCACGAACTTTTTCTCCGACACAAATGATGGGGGTGATTTTTTTTTCGATGAGACGTTCTATTTTTGTTTTTACTATCTCATTGGTATCTCCTGCACCGCGACATTCTGAATGCCCAACGATACAGTATGAGACTTTGTTTCCTTTGAGGAGGTTTGCACCGATAGACCCAGTCGATGCAACTGTTGCAGATTGCGCCACATCTTGTGCCGCGATGACAAGCGATCGTTCTTTGCTCACGATAGATGGTATATAGAGCGCAGGCACTGCAGCTATCACCGTGAGTGACTTTTTGTACTTTTTTGCAAGCGTACTTGTTGATTTGGCAAGTCGTAGTGCGCCAACGAGTGTCTCAGGTGCCATTTTCCAGTTTGCGATCAGCATAGTCATACGCGAAAGTATACCATAGCAAAACACCCCCTTTGGGGGTGTTCCTTGTAGGTACTACTGACAGAGAGAAAGGAATCCGTATTGGTCAGCACACACCTGTTTGAGTGTGTTGATAGGAGTAGCAAGTGAGGGTGTCGTGATCTCATCGCGGACATAAAACGTACCGTTTGCTTCGATACCCACCTCGTTAACTGGACCACCAAAATAAACATTATCCGGATTACGTGGATTATTACCGCCACGAATGGTACCAGCTACAAGTACAGCCTGATCAAATTGCGCATTTTCAGTGACAAGAAATGGATCTCCAACAACAAGTCCTGCATTTTGCTTAACCTGCAAAACACTACTTGAATTTACTGGAATATATTTTTCTTCAGGATTTCCAACAGAAAGTGTCTGTGGATCTATCCATTCAGCTGTAGCAACTGCGGTTCCTATGATCACAATAACAGCTATAGTAATGATGAGTTGATATTTTTTCATAGATATTTTTATAGACACATTTTATACCCTTGTGGAGAGCATGTCAGTACATCTCCAGGCTTACAAATACCTCCTTCGGTAATCGGATCATTTGGATCACACGGCAGTGAACACGACCCAGCACCCGGTGTAGGCATTCCATCATTATCGATACAGATCATGTTCTCACCACATGAGTATTGCTGGTTGCAGATTTCTTTGTTGTGAACGAGATACCCATCTGCATAGTAGGTGTGATCACCGTCAAGGATAAAGTTGTAGAGCTTGGTAGTAGCAGGAGCATCTTTGCTTTGGATACTTTTGACCGTGACGAGCCCCTTTTCTGTCACAAGCACATCTCCGATCTCGAGTGTAGTTACTGATATACCTATGTGCTCTTTTTTGGTCTTTTCTGGATTGATAGATTTCCAACCTTCTGTAGTCATAAATGGGTGCTCTGCGGTCACAAACGCTGTACCACCATTAAATCCGTAGAGCTTGCCATCATCGAGTGTTGGCTGGTGGTATCCGAGTACAGTGTTGTTGGTAGTCTCTCCCTTGAGGACGTCACCGATTTGTACATCTTGGATGTTTTTCTTGGAACCATCTGCCATGGTCACCTGCGTATCAGCGATGAAGCAGTGTGCGTAGTACCCAGACGTTGCGTTGTTGACACCTACAAATCGAGTTGCGGACAATGTAGTAGGTGCTCCTGATGAAGTCCCGGTACATGTAACGGTAAATATAGTCGGTGTCGCAATCGGTGTAGACGGTATGGTTCCCTGCCAAGTACCCGTCGAACCTTGTTGGGTCATAGTGACAACGCCTACACTCTGATCGATCATACAACTTGTGAGTGTGTCGAAATTTTTAGCGGTAACTGAGAGTGTGGTTACACCACCAACGGCAACAGGGTTTGGGAGTGCACCGAGTCCTACAAAAGGGATAGTATCAGAATCACACAAGACAAGCTTCCCTTCGCTATCTGCACAAACAGTTTTATTACTAGAGTTCCCAAGCAAGTTTGCACGAAGCCTTTTTTGTGCAAACAAACTTCCTTCCACAAAAGAATCTACAAACGGCGGAACTCCAGCATCTTTACCAAAATAAACAACGGAGTTTACCATGTCTGGTGTACCTCCTCGAACAATACCACCCAAATGCACTGCTGGGTTTGATGCTTGAACGGTCCCTAGCTGAGCTGCTTGAAGTGCGTTAAATGTCCCTACTCCAAAACCTCCTAGCTTTTCTTGATCTAGTGCCGCAATATGAATCAGTGTTGGCGCATTATTGCTTGGCGGATTAGCAGGACGAGGTGCCCATGTCGATGCAGTAGCATAGCTAGCTATCCCCGCAACAAAAAGTCCGATGATAATAAGTTTTATAGATGTACCAATGTTGTGCTTCATAATAATGATGTCTGTACTACTATTAATACCCTCTCCAGCAGACTTCTCCTCCACTGATAGTGCCTGGCAAGACGCCGAGTATGCGGATATGGTTGGTGATTGCACCAAAATCATAGTTTGCGATTTGTCCTTGAGGTGCCGTTATAATTCTCATATTTCCATTTTCAAACTTGATAGCAATAGACATTGTGCCGTTGTACAAATACCGAGTTCCATCTTGACGCTGGAGCGTAAACTTGGCTCGCATATCATCAATCCTCTCAGCAATCATTTGATACTCGCAGTATCCTGGTGTGTTCAACATAAGCTCCTGCATGCAATTGCTGCCACTGAGCGTCATATCTGGCGGGATAGTTGGTTGTACACCTGGGATATTTGGGCACATATCTGGACAATTAGTGGTGAGAACACCTTCACTATCTGCGCACACATACGCCCAACTCCCTTGCTGGGGGACCAGGGTATCTGACTGAAATGTCTGAGTAGAGGCAATAGTTCCTGTAGCTTTGATAGGGTCTCCAAAGTAAAGCTCTGTTCCCCTGTTTGCATCTAATACATCTCCTCCAGTAACATAGTCTTTAAAAAATGTTTGCCCTTGTATGACTGAAAGCCCTCTACTCAAAAAAGTGGTGACAGCAAGTGATCCAGCTTTTGCTTGAAGCTCACCACCGGTATTGATCGGCACAACTTCAGCATTATCACCAGGAGCAGATATGGTTGGTTCTATGTATGAACCACCGTAGCGTGCAGCATTTCCGATGGAAGCAATACCGATACTGATTGCAAATAATAGGATAAAAAGTTTGAGTGATTGTTTCATATGATTATTGCAATTTTTTAAGCATCTCTAATTTGTCCGCTGCTGATGTTGGTTTTGCCCCTCCTGCCGACTCAAGCTTTTTTATTTGATCAACTTGCTGTTCAGGAGAGAGCGATACTGGTTTTGAGATTTGCTCCAATTGCTCAAGTGGCGAAGGTTTTAGCGAAGCTTTTCGACTTTCAAACTTGCTGATAAATATGACAGCACCAACAAGTATCAAGAATACTGCAACAACTATGATCACAGTTTTGTGTTTCTTGGGAGATTCTGGGACTGATGACTGGTATGAAGTTGGGGTGATGATGTCTTGCATATGATTATTGTTTAGGTTCTACGTATACTGGTTTGACACATTGGTACTGCGCGTTGAGGACATACCCTGTCATACACAAGCAGCGCCCATCAGAGAGAGGTCTCACAGGTGGTACGACCGATGTTTGTACTCCTGGAATATTGCTACAAATATCGCCGTCTCCACCACCAGTTGGTCCGCCACTAGGACATTGTCCATTTACTGGTGTACTTCCATCAGGACAGGTCACTGGATTGTTTGTACATTGACTAGCATCATTGTTTGGTGCTGGAGTACCATCTGGACAAAGCACTGGCGGTGTTACCGTAGGACACTGACTCAAATCGCCGTTTGGTGCTGGAGTACCGTCTGAACAGACGGGTGGCGGACAGAGCGAGATATCACCATTTGGTGCAGGTGTACCATCAGGACAAACTGGTGGAGGACAGATACCTGTTCTTGTACAATCATCAACGACAGTGATCCCTGAAAAATCTACCCACCCTACGACCCCAGATCCCCATGCATATCCACTCATCTGACCAGTTGTGGTATTGAGCTTTACACCATAGGAAACACTATCGCTTGTATTGGTGTCGCCGAGAGAGATCCAACCGTCCCACCCCCCTCGTTTCCAACTCTCTTTAAGACCCCTATTGGGTTGAGTGCAGTCGTTATATACAGAGCACGCTCGGGCCCAACCTTTCACTGGTACTGAAGTTCCACCTGTCGCCCCCCAATCTACGTATGCACGACAATTTGGCCCAGCACCTGTCGGACAATGTTGTATAAGCCTTTCTTGCTCTCCTGGGTCCTGAGTTCGATCCCACGGAGTTTGTTCTTGTGTATAAAACGTAATCCATCCGATATTGCTCGACCATGCGTATCCCGTGATCGTGCGCTCAGTACCACTAGATGCCATCGTAAGTCCATATGAAGTACCAGGCGCACAATCAGTTGGACTTACGCAGTTGTTTACCTTAACCCAACCGACGTTGGTCGACCATGCATACCCAAAGAAATTGTCGGTAGCACTTGCAAGTACAACATTGGTTGCAACAAGTGCTGCGATGACAAGGCTTCCTCCGATCAATCCGATGCGTTTGAGTAGCGTTGGTATGCGTATATGTGTCATGTTGATATAAAGTATATGCCATGATATGATGAGTCTGCAAGAGTCATCCCGCCGAAAGGTGGGCATTTCTGTTGATAACTTGCACCGATTAGTAACAATTTCATATCAAAATCAAATATGTTGGATATAAAAGCACTCAAAGCAGCAATCGAACAACTCGAAAGTGAGCGACGCATCGCACGAGATCGTCTCATCGACGCGATCGAGCAATCACTTGCTGCTGCATACAAGAAAGAATACGGTAAAAAAGGACAAGTCGTTCGCTCGCACATTGATCTCGATGCAGGTACAGTTGACTTTGAACAAGTCAAAACTGTCGTTGATGACACACTCGTCCGCTTCGAAGAAGAACCTACAAACGAGCTCGACGAACGTGAACACTACAACGAAGAGAAGCACATTCTCCTTGAAGACGCGCGCATCATCAAAGCAAACGCGGTGGTCGGAGACGAGATCGTGTTCTCTCTCGAACCCAAAGACGACTTTGGTCGTATCGCTGCACAGACCGCAAAACAAGTCATCATGCAGCGCATCCGAGAAGCAGAGCGAACAAGCATACTCGATGAGTTTGGCACCAAAGAAGGCGACATCATCTCTGGATACATCCAAAAGGTTGAGCGCGGTATGGTCTATGTCGACTTCAACCGAGCAGTTGGCATCATCCCTCCCCAAGAGCAAATCCCTGGCGAGCGCTACAATCGCGGATCTCGTATCCGAGGGTATCTCTACCACGTCGAGGAATCTCCCCGTGGTATCACACTGCGCATCTCTCGCACACACCCCAAGTTCCTCGAGAAACTCTTTGCCTATGAGTCTCCTGAGGTTGCAAGCGGTGTGGTTGAGATCAAATCAATCGCACGTGAACCAGGCAGTCGCTCCAAGATCGCTGTCTGGACCGAAGACGCCAACATCGATCCAGTCGGATCATGTGTCGGCCAAAAGGGTGTCCGTGTCTCAACAGTCATGAACGAACTCTCTGGTGAAAAGATCGATATCATCGAATGGTCTCCTGATCCAGAAGAGTTTGTCCGCAAAGCACTCTCTCCTGCAAAGGTGATCGGTATCGAGCTTGACGAAGCTGAGCACAAGGCAACCATCGAAGTCACTCCTGATCAGCTTTCACTTGCAATCGGTAAAGGTGGTCAAAACGTCCGCCTCGCCGCACGACTCACTGGATGGAAAATCGACATCAAAGGATCTGATGCTCCCGTAGAAACCGAAGGTGACGACCTCGAAGGTGACGACTTTGCCCCCCTCTCATCACTTGCACCATCCCAAGAATCAACAGAAACTCCTTCTGATGCTGTCGAATCAGAAGAACACGCAGAAGAATCAGTAGAACAAGCATAAATCTATGAACCTCCTTCACGACATCTCAGCAGGCAAACACACCCCTGACGTGATCAATGTGATCATCGAGATCCCTAAAGGATCCAAAAACAAATACGAGATCGACAAAGAAACCGGTCTCATCGCGCTCGATCGCGCGCTTCACACTGCGCAAGACTATCCGTTTGACTACGGCTTTATGCCGCAAAGTCACTGGGAAGATGGCGACCCACTCGATGTGGTTGTCCTTACGACATATGCACTCGCTCCTGGTGTCCTCGTCAAAGTCCGCCCGGTCGCGGTTGTAAACATGGTTGATGACGGCGAAAGTGATGCAAAGATCATCGCTGTTCCTGAAAAGGATCCTCGATGGGACGACGTGCAAGACCTCGCTGATATCAACAAGCACACACTCAAAGAAATCGAGCACTTCTTCCTCACCTACAAACAGATCCAAAAGAAAGAAGTACTCATCAACGGCATCGGCGACAAATCAGAAGCGCACACTGCGGTCAAAAAGTCTCAAGAACTCTACGAAGAAAAGTTTCAGAAATAAGTATCAAACATCTTTTCTCTAAAAAACACTCCGATATCGGGGTGTTTTTATTTTTTCTTTGGCAATGATTTTGCAATCTCAAGCAATATCTCAGGCAGCTGACTGATCGTCGATAGCTGGTGCTCCTCGACGAGGTAGTGCGGGCGGGCGCCAGGAAAGGGGGTGTCTTGTTCACAGAGATCCACAAGTTCGGCGCTTTCAGAGAGGATTTTGACATAGAGCTGATCATCACAGACGAGTGCGACCGTTACCCCGTCAGCGTAGAGTGCATACTCGCCAAACATCTTGCGCGCACTGAAGTGATCAGGCATCCCGAGCTTCTCAAGGATAAAATCGACTGTTTCTGGACTCGTTGCCATAGACTATCCTAGTGTAACACTCTAGTCACTTGGTCGTCTGTATGGTATACCTATAGTACTACTATGAAGAATCCTCTCATATATACCTATATTGCGCTTGCTGTTGTGTTTTGCACGAGTGCTTTGGCACATGCCGAAACAACAAAAGCAGCTACTGTAGAGGCGGCTACCCAAGAGCAGTCTACTACCCCTGCCCCAGAGAAGCCTATTGCTGAGCTCACTCTCAGCCAGCGCAAAGCATTTGCTGAGAAAAATCTCACTACTATCTACACACAGTTTGCACTGTTTGTGACTCGTACACAGCTCACCACAGATCGCCTCTCTCAAAAAGGTATCGACACCACCAAAGCAAAAGAAGAGCTCACTCTTGCAACAACAGCCCTCGAAACAAGCAAAAAAGGTCTCGACACCCTCGCAGCAATCAAAGTAACCGATGACCAAAAAGATACTACTGAACTCAAAAAGGTGCTTGAATCCATCGAAACAGGACTCAAAGAAACTCGTGCACACCTAATCGAAAGCCTTGTCGCACTCAAAACCGCAGTCGGAAATACCAACGAACCTACTCAATAGTCATGCATTCACGGAGTCCTTGGGCACTCATTTGTATCGGCATCGCACTTATACTAGCTTGGCTGTTTTGGTATACACACCGACCACTCCCTGACGAATATCAAACTCCTCCTGTTTCGGTGGTAACACCTGTAAAACATATCGAGGATCTCCAAGCATCTGCAATCGAAGTACCGATCCCTTCATTTCATGAATTGTTCTAACACAAAAACCGCCCATTTCGGGCGGTTTTTGTGTTGTACTTATGTTATTGTGTCAAGAGTTTTGCTTGTTCAATCAAGCGAAGGGCTTCCGCGGTCGTCGTTGCTCGTGATGCCTGCTGGAGAAGCTGGAGTGCTTCGAGTGATGATGAAGTGGTGAGCGATGAATCCACCGATGTGGTCTTGCTTGTAGTGGTACCAGTACGAGCAGAATTATACGCAACAAGGTTTCTGCTAGCAACCCATCCGTCAGGAGCAAATGGGAAATCAAGATTGTACCATACGTACCCATTGTTACTGACCGGGCCACCGATTACAGTACCAATTGCACCTTTTGCTTGAGTACCGAGGATGGTACCAGTGACACCAACACTTGGGTTTGCACGAACATTCACCTTTGCAGTGGTTTTGTACATAACAACAACAGCAGGAGTAGTTACTGTAACAGGTGCTGTTTGCGCTGACTCCCATGTACTTGTTGAATGGTACGCAGATACTGCATAGGTATAAGTTGTACTTGGAGTAAGCCCAGTATCTACATATGTAGTCGCACCTGCACCAATAGTGTGTGTGATATTGACACCATTTCGATAGATTTCATATCCACCAGCACTTCCTGTTGCTGAGGGTGCCCATGAAAGCTCAACCTGTGTTGGGGATGTTGCAAGTGCGGTCAAACCTGTCGGAACAGAAGGGTATCCTGTCGTGGTATTTGATACTGTAAAGCTTCTCGTTGCAGTTGTACTTGTGTTGCCTGCAGCATCCCGTGCAACAGCGGTCCAGGTGTGGGAGCCATCAGCAATACCGGTACTGATCCATGTTGCACTGTATGGTGCGGTGGTGTCAGTGGTATGGAGGAGTCCATCGAGGTTAAAGGCAACACTTGCAACACCAACGTTGTCAGTTGCGTCTGCTGAGACAGTTACGGTACCTGAGATGGTTGAGCCAGCGGCAGGACTAGAGAATGCAACTGTCGGTGCAGTGGTATCAGGAACTGTGTTTGATACTGTCACACTCACGTTTGTTGCAGTACTCGTGTTGCCTGTGGCATCACGCGCAACTGCAGTGAGGGTGTGGGCGCCATTGGTTGCAGTGGTGGTATTCCAGGTGATGCTGTATGGAGCAGCGGTGTCTTCTGTACCAAGGTTCGCACCATCGAGTTTAAACTGAACACCGACAACACCGACGTTGTCTGATGCGTTTGCAGAGACGGTAGCTGCAGTGCCTGAGACAGTTGCACCTGCGGTTGGAGCAGTCAGAGAGACTGTTGGTGCAGTGGTGTCAGGAGTTACAGTAGTGACGTATTCGTATATACCTGCGTCAGGAGATGCTCCTTGAGGAACAGATGTCCCAGCAAAGTCTGTAGTAAGTCCGACGTTAGTACCTCGATCCACTATCACACTACCCGCGAT
The DNA here is from genome assembly GCA_964481155.1 of uncultured Candidatus Saccharibacteria bacterium. GTDB lineage: Bacteria > Patescibacteriota > Minisyncoccia > Phycocordibacterales > UBA9973 > UBA4124. The sequence goes on along the minus strand of CAYZSX010000004.1, from coordinate 15,778 downwards.
TGGACGAAAGTTCCAGGTTGTTGGATCGCTCGATGTTGTGCTTGTCCAATAGTTTGTCGTAGTAATCAGTTCACTTGGGTTTTGGGTAAAGTTCAAAACACTTCCTGAACCGAGCTTGTATACGTTATTTTCATGCACAAGCGCACCTGGAGTTGACCACTGGTTGCGGGCAACATCGATTGTGCCATACAGTTGGATGATGTTATTTTTGAGTATCAGACTATTTGCCGCTGTTGGCGTAGAGCGGAATCCAAACATTGCACTTTCTGACAAGCGAAATGGTTGTGTTTCAAGGATTATATTGTTGAGGAATGAGAGACCTGTAACATTAACATTGTATGTACCAGAGTTACTTACATAGATCGTACTTCCATTGTTAATCATCAGGTTGTATGCGATCACATTATTGGTCATGGTCCCCGCATTACCACTACCAAGCTCAAGTGCTCCGTTACAATCTGTGATCAAGTTGTATGCCACATAGTTATTTGAAGCGCCGTCTCCGTAAAAATCAATCCCTCCACCGTCGTACACATAGTCATAACTATTCGCCCAACAGCCGATAAATTTATTGTTGAGGATTTTGTTTCCTGAACTAGAAATAACCAAAGGATTTGCACCATAATCGTCATCGTTACCTGGTGGTGGTCCATCATTGGTATTTTTAACCATACGCATATTTTCAATGGTACAGTTTTGCATTGTGTTATTTGGTCCAACAAAGTATGCACCGATACCAACAAGGCTAATATTACAATTTTTGATGATGATGTTACTTGACGAACCATCTAGATAAAACGCTCGTTCGATTTTAGATTGAAGAGTTCTATTGTTTGGATCCATTGCAGGATCAGTAATATCAATACCATCAAAAACAAGGTAGCTACGGTTGTAGGTATAGACAAGTTTTGTGATACTGTTTGAGGTATTTGTTGTTGCGTTATAGTCACCAACAAACTTTGGGTTTGCTCCCGTACCATACGCATTGAACGTGATAGGGTTGCCCGCAGCACCTGAACGGTTGACGGTGAACGTACCACTATACATAGTGCCTCGTTTAAAACTAACGATATCACCAGCCACGAGAGCTGCTCCTTGTACCTGAGAAAGGGTTTTCCATGGGGTCGCGAGTGCACCGTTTGAGGTTGAGCCAGTATACGTCGAGTCAACATAATACTGTGCAGCATGAGCAGCTCCCACCTGGACAGTCATGATTGCAACGAGAAACACTGCTGCGCGGATAAAATATTTCATAAATGTAAATTTTTGTACGTACCTTATTTGATTACCTACTAATACTCTTTAGTGTATCAAGTAAACAATCCCTTACACAAGGAGATATCCCCAGACACTTGTCTGACACTACTCTTGTGCTAGAATGCGCCCTATGTCACAACACTACACTATAACCATCACCCCAACTGCGCAAAGCACCATTGAAATCAAAGGAGAAATCCTCTGGGATCATGTTGCTTCGTTTGAAAATGCTGCCTTTGCCAAGCTCGCCGAGCACCTCACTCTCGACGGCTTCCGAAAAGGCCAGGTTCCTCCTGAGGTCGCCCGCAAGCATATCCCTGACGAACTCGTCCTCGGAGAAGCGGCCGAACTTGCGATCAACGACGTCTATCCTACCCTCATCCGAGACGAAAAGCTCGATCCGATCGGCAAACCCACCGTTGCGATCACTAAGCTCGCCCGTGGCAATGCGCTCGGGTTTACCATCACCACTGCGGTGATACCAGCTATCACCCTTCCTGATTACAAATCCCTTGCAAAAGAGGTCCCTCTCGATACTCCTAAAGAGGTCACCGAGGAGGCTGTCGATAAAGTAGTACAGGACCTCCGTCAGCTCCGTGCGTACGGACATGTCCACGGCGAGCACGACGCTCACGAGCATACCGAAGAGCTCCCTGAGGTAAATGATGAGTTTGCCAAAAGCTTTGGGGCGTTTGAGACAGTTGGAGAGATGTGGGACAAAATCCGAGAAAACCTCACCGCCGAAGCCTCTCAAACAGTCAAAGACAAGCGTCGCGTCGCCATCATCGAAGCTATCATGGCAAAAACCTCATTTGAGGTACCTCAGGTCGTGATCGATGCCGAAGTCGACAAGATGCTCGCACAGATCGAATCAGATGTGGCTCGGAGTGGTGCAAGTATGGAAGACTACCTCAAGCATATCCAAAAGACTGTGGATGACCTACGCACAGAGTTTACTCCTGAAGGCGAGAAACGCGCGCGATTTCAGCTTATCCTAAACGCAATCGCGCGCGCCGAAAGCACCCTCCCCTCTGAAGCGGAAGTAGACGCCGAAGCGCAAAAGCTCCTTGCGATGTACCCTGGAGCAGACCCGATCCGTACCAAAGCATACGCAGACATGATGCTCACCAACGAAAAAGTGCTCGCGATGCTCGAAGAAGGTAAATAAAAAAAATCCCCGCTCATCGCGGGGATTGTTCATGTTAAACAGTCAAAAAAATCTGTCTGTTTCAATTGTCTCAATCGCACCAAAAACCTGAGCATACGAAATTTTGCTCCCAGTGTTTTTGTTATTTTTTTAATCGAAACAGGACAGCTGCACGGCTCTTGTAATTGTATTAATGTTTGATATGCAAACATAGTAAAGTAGTTTTCCCTAAACTCTAGTACTTTTGCAAAAAAAGTCAAATGAGCGTATAGTGGTGACATTCTGATGTGCTGTATTGACTGAACGATTATTTATCCATTTTGTATATTGTGAACCTATGATTATCCCAACTGTTATCGAAAAGAACCCAATGGGAGACCGAGCGTACGACATCTACTCTCGCCTCCTCAAAGAACGTATTATATTCCTCGGCGGACCAATCAATGACGAAGTAGCAAACCTCGTGATCGCACAGCTATTGTTCCTCGCCAACGAAGATCCCAAAAAAGACATCCAGCTCTATATCAACTCTCCTGGGGGATCGGTGACTGCAGGGCTTGCAATACTCGATACTATGAACTTTGTGAAACCAGACATATCGACGATCTGTGTTGGAGTGGCGGCATCGATGGGTGCACACCTCCTTGCTGCTGGTGCCAAAGGCAAGCGCTATGCGCTCCCCAACGCTGAGATCATGATTCACCAACCACATGGCGGATTTGAAGGACAAGTCACTGACATCGAGATCACCGCAAAGCAGATGATCAAACTTAGACACCGTCTCAATGAGATCTTTGCCAAAAACACTGGTCAAAAGATTGCACAGGTAGAAAAAGACATGGAACGCGACTACTTCATGACAAGCGATGAAGCAAAAAAGTACGGCATCGTAGACGCAATCATTACCAAGCCAACGACTAAATAATATGGATGAACTATTGCTTGCAGGTGGGATGCTTCTCGGTGGAGCGCTCCTCGGCTATAGCATTCGCGCAGTGATCTTTATCATCCGCAAAAACGGTATCGAGTTTGCCATCAGCAAGCGCATCATGGATGCGCGTGAAACCGCCCAAGCAATCATCGACGAAGCAAATGACCGTGCGACACTCATCGATGCACGAGGACTCGAACTCGATGCCCGCGCAGGTATGCTTGAGCAAAAGGCAGAAGACCTCCTTGTCCGAGAGCGTGAGCTTGATGATATCGCCGATAGACAGCGCGAGATCCTCGAGAGCATCGCCGGGATGAGTATCGAGGACGCTCGTGATGCGCTGTTTGTAGAGGCGCAAGAAGTCTATGAGCAAGACCTCGCGGCGCGCAGTCGCTCGCTCGATCACAAACTCCATGAGCAGCTTACCGATCGAGCAAAAGACATACTCATGAGCACTATCCAGCGTCTCGCAGTACCAACGACAAATGAGCTCACCACCAGCCACATCACCCTCGAAAGTGATGAACTCAAAGGAAAGATTGTCGGCAAAGAAGGACGCAATATCCGCGCATTTGAACGACTTGCGGGAGTAGAGCTCCTCATCGACGAGACGCCGGGAGCTATCGTCGTATCGTGCTTTGACCCCGTGCGCCGCGCGATCGCCGTCCATGCACTCCAAGAACTCATCCGAGATGGCCGTATCCAACCTGCTCGTATCGAAGAAGAAATCGAAAAAGCCCGCACTCATATCCACGAAATCATCAAGCAAAAAGGTGCTGACGCCGTCTATGAATGTGGTATCTACAACCTCGATCCTCGTCTCGTTGCGATACTCGGACGACTTCACTTCCGCACGAGCTATGGACAAAATGTTCTCGCGCACTCTATCGAGATGGCGCATCTGGCTGAGATGCTCGCAAGTGAGATCGGTGCTGATCCGTACATCGCAAAAGCAGGAGCACTCGTCCATGACATCGGCAAGGCGCTCGATCACGAGTTTGAGGGTACACACATCGATATCGGGATCAAAATCATGGAGCGGTTTGGTACCGATCCTCGTATCATCACGGCAATGAAAAGTCACCATGATGACTGTCCGCACGAGACTCTCGAAGCAGTGATCGTTCAGACCGCTGACATGATAAGCGGCGCGCGCCCGGGCGCGCGCCGCGATAGTGCCGAAGCATACATCAAACGCCTCGGCGAACTCGAAAGCATCGCGAGCCGGTTTGAAGGTGTCGAAAAGGTGTACGCACTCCAAGCAGGACGCGAGATCCGCATCTTTGTCCACCCCGAACATATATCAGACACCGGCGCTCGGACACTCGCGCGAGATATCGCACTCTCAATCGAACACGAACTCCGCTACCCTGGCCAGATCAAAGTCACCATCATACGAGAAACGCGCATCACCGGCTACGCTCGATAGAAAAAACCCTTCAATCGAAGGGTTTTTTGTATTTATACAGGTCATGCAAATGCATAATCAGTATCAGAACCGAAAAAATAAGTAGAACAACAACAAATCTAACGAAGTAGATTTCAAGGTTTTCAAATTTCATAGTTATAAGGATTTGATTTCTGAATTTATTATACAAAATATAAAACAAAAAGTCAATATTTTGGTATTAAAATACATTGCTATATAATGCTCAAAGCTTTACGCACCATGCGAAAGCGCACTGACGAGATTATCAGTTTACGTTCCCTACATTATGAACAAACAAGCACTTGTTGAACTCGTACACTCCATCATCGGCGGGACCAAGGTCCAGGCCGAAGAAGTGATCGAGAGCATCATCGAAAACATCACCAAGACACTCAAAAAGGGTGACGAGGTATCGATCGCTGGCCTTGGTATCTTTTCGGTCAAAACTCGCGCGGCGCGTACCGCTCGCAACCCCAAGACTGGCGCATCAGTCAAGGTCCCTGCGACTCGCGTCCCCAAGTTTCGCGCTGCAAAAGCACTCAAAGACGCAGTCAAATAATTTACTTCACACTTTTTTCAAAAATACTCCGAACAATCGGAGTATTTTTGTTATACTAACCATATATGCTTTCTCCCAAAGAAACACTCGCAACACCTGCGCAAGAACTCGCATGGCTTGGCACGCAAGCGCAGCGTGAATACATCGCGCAATCAGTCCCTCACAAAAACCTCGAGCAAGCCGCAGTGCACACGATAGAACAGTACGCACATGCACAAGCCAAAGACTTCATCCATGAAACACGTGTCCTCCCAGCTCACGAGGCAGAGCGCATCACACTGCGTCTCAAACCAGAAACCCATGATCAAAAGATAGAAGAACTCTTTGCGCTCATGCTCGACAAGGGTATCAAAAACGCGCTCGACATCGTCGCAGGGATGCGTGACCCGCACCTTGCTGATGACTTTCACCGATTCCTTGTACAGTACCTCCATACCGTCGGCGCAATCCCAGGACTCAAAGCCGATCTCAAAGAACAGCTCTCGCACAGACTCTATGCGGTGACGCTCCCCCAAGCACAAGAAGAAACGCCGTTCAAATCATTTATCCAGGCAATGAAGCAGTTTTATACCGGGATGCTTACTGCGCTTGGCAGTGAATACTACGTCCTTGAGCTTGCAGTTGAGCACCACACGCGTGACATCAGACTCTACTGCGCAGTTCCTAGTACACACAGTGACACCTTTGAAAAGCTCGTGCACGCATACTACCCCACCGCAATCATCGATGAAGTCGTCGATGACTACAACATCTTTGGTGGAACTGCTACAGGTATCGCAGCGAGCACTGCAGCACTCCGAGAAGATCCGTACCTACCCTTGAGCACTGATGCAAACTTTGAGCACGACCCACTTGCTGCACTTATCGGATCACTTTCACAGCTTGCCCAAGAAGGCGAAGGCGCAGCGATACAGTTTGTGATTGGTCAAGACATGACAGGAAGCACTGACACCTTCACCCGTATCCTCGCTGATGCACCCACGAGTGGCCGCACCGTCAAAGATCTCTACAAAGATGCAACCGCATCGATCGGCAAAGAGTTTGGCAAAACATTTCTCTCACTCTTTGAAACTCCCAAAGAAGAGTCGGGTGAAGAAAAAAAGGTTGATACTCGTGGTATCGAACTCCTCACCATCAAAAACAAATCACACACTGTCGGCACAAGCATCCGCATCATTGCAAGTGGGAGCACTGTTGAGCGTGCAGCGAGCATCCTCCAGACGATCAAAGCATCGTTTGGACAGTTTGCACTCGTCGGTGGCAACACACTCGTTTGGAACGACGTCCGAGCAGGCGGGCTTTCTGCGTTTATCCGTGCATTTACGTTTCGCGCACGTGACACCAGCACCGATCTTGTGCTCAACATCGACGAACTTGCAACACTCTTTCATTTCCCTGTCGGATTTGCTGCAGCCCCTGAGCTTCGCGAATCAACCGCCGCATCTGCTCCCGCGCCAACATTTGCGCCTGCACCTGGTATCACACTCGGCACCAACACGTATCGCGGACAGACAACACCGATCGTCTTTGCGCGCGAAGACCGTGTCCGCCACTGCTATGTGATCGGCCAGACTGGTACTGGTAAGACCGTCTTTCTCAAAAACATGATCATCCAAGACATCAAAAACGGTGACGGTGTCTGCTTCATCGATCCACACGGCACCGACATCGACCACATCCTTGCCAACATCCCTCCTGAACGCATCGATGATGTCATCTATTTTGACCCTGCCCATACTGCACGCCCGATGGGACTCAACATGCTCGAGTACGATGAGCGATTCCCTGAACAAAAAATCTTTGTCATCAACGAACTCCTTGCGATATTTAACAAACTCTTTGATATGAAAGTCGCTGGCGGTCCGATGTTTGAGCAATACTTCAGAAACGCAGCAGGACTCGTGATGGAAGACCCTGCAAGCGGCTCAACACTTCTTGAGATCGGCCGCGTCCTCTCTGACAAAGCATTCAGAGATATGAAGCTTGCGCGCTGCACCAATCCGATCATCAAACAGTTTTGGGTCAATGCCGAAAAGACCACTGGCGAGAGTGCGCTTGCCAACTTTGTCCCCTACATCACCAACAAATTTGACGTCTTTATCTCCAACGACATCATGCGCCCTGTCGTCGCGCAGCAACAGTCAGTCCTCAACTTCCGCAAGATCATGGACGAAAAGAAAATCCTTCTCGTCAATCTCTCCAAAGGTCGCCTCGGCGATATCAACTCCAACCTGATCGGACTTCTCCTAGTTGGCAAGATAACCATGGCAGCACTCTCTCGTGTCGACATCGTCGGCAAGGCTCCCGTAAACGATTTCTACCTCTACATCGACGAGTTCCAAAACATCACTACCGACTCGATCTCGACGATCCTTTCTGAAGCGCGCAAATACCGTCTCTCACTCACCGTCGCGCACCAGTACATCGAGCAGCTCGAAGAAGGAATCAAAAACGCCATCTTTGGCAACGTCGGCACTATGGCGATCCACCGTGTCTCTCCCGAAAACGCTGCGGTCTTTGAGCAGCAGCTCGCTCCCGTCTTTACTCCGAGCGACATCATCAAACTCGAAAACCTCAGCTGCTATATCAAAATGCTCGTAAATGGCGTCCCTGCCAAACCGTTCAACTCAGTCACCCCCTTCCCACCCAAAGGAAACCCCGACGTTGCCGAAAAGCTCAAAGAGCTCTCCTACCTCAAGTATGGCCGCCCTCGCGAGGAAGTCGAAGCAGAAATCATGGCACGGTACCAGTAACGCGTGCTATAGTGTGGGGGTATGAATAAAGCAGAATTTCCCCCACAACTAGATGAAGAAATAGAATCATTTGAAGGCTTGCCGGTTGATACCGAGAAAGCA
>CAYZSX010000004.1:0-7500 GCA_964481155.1 uncultured Candidatus Saccharibacteria bacterium | reverse complement strand
GCAGCAAAAGCTGGTAATCTAGAAACAAACCCAAACGACTCTACCAAAAACAAAACTGAGCAGTTCAAGTATATAGAAGCAAACAAAGAAGTTGGTGGTCTCACCTACAAAGGGGCGTTTAGTGTCCCTTCAGATGATAAAGAATACGACTATTTCTTTATCGGACTCGATGGAAACAATGCTGATGAAAACAAGATCGGTCACATGAAACAAGCCATCAAAGAGCTTGGGTTTGAAGCAGCGAGCGCTCAGGATCTCCAAAGTATCTTTACAAAAAACCAAAAAATTCTCACTGAAAAAATAGGCTACGGCATGGCAATCGACACCGCGCGTCTCGAATCAGATGATACGAGAGATCCCAACGTCAACGACACTGTGGGTGCTGATGCTGTAGAAAGCTTCACCACCTTCAACCCTACTGGCCAAATCAATCGCTACGAACACAACATGATAGGCAAAGAGTATAACTACGGTGAGTATGCGATTTTGGTCAAAGTAAAAAAACAAAAAGAGGATACCGTGCAGATGCCTGGCGCAGACTTTGCACAGACGAACAAGTAATCACTTACCACGTTCCACCACCCATCTGGGTGGTGGTTTTGTTTGACTTATTTTGAAAATGAAGTATGCTGTTCTGAAACCAAAAACAATCGAATATGTGTAAAAAACTGTTTATTGTCACCAACTGTGACCCCAAAAGAGTATTTGAAACAGAACAGGAACTCAAAGGTATCTACCTCAAAAAAGACCCCAAGCCAGGGATCACGTTTGTCCACAACGGATCAAAACCCTACGAAGTGGCAAACAGAAGCAAAGACAAAAAACCTGCGGCAATCATTTTTGATGAGAGTGTATCTCAAAGAACTATCGGCGATATTGTCAGTGCTGTTTCAAAAGCACTTTCCGGCCGCATACCCCGGTTTATCCAGGTAAACAAAAACCATACAGTGCCGACCGTCGAACACGTCACAGAGCATGAACAAGCACGAGAGCTTGTTGCAGCGTAACAAAAAAACACAAACAAAACCCCTTCTTCCTGAAGGGGTTCTTTTATTATGAAGTGCTACACTACATACTGTGCCTACCCCTTCTGACAATCAAGAAAAGATAGACTTCTTTCTCATCTCTGCGCATGAGCTGCGCACCTCACTCTCGGCGATGAAATGGCTTTTCAAAATGCTGCTCGATGGCGACCTCGGCTCGCTCACTGAAACGCAGCGCGCGATGCTCTCACAAGCTGCCGGTTCCAACGAACGCATGATTGGACTGCTCAACGACACGATGGATGTCATCAAGACTGACGGCGCATCGATCCCCTATGCGCAGATCCCTATCTCGCTCTCAAACCTCATCGACGAATCTCTCAAAGATTTCACAAGCGAAGCGGGTGCCAAAGGTATGCATATACGCTATAGCCCACCAGCTACTCCGGTGATCGTCATTGGTGATATCGAGAAACTCCGTATTGTCATCCACAACCTCCTCGAAAACGCCATCAAGTATGGCACCAAAAGCACTGATATCACGATTAAGCTCTGGATTGAAGATACTGCGGTGCATTTGAGTGTGTCAGATACTGGTATCACCATCCCTTCGAGTGAACAGCGCCAGATGTTTACCAAGTTTTTCCGGGCGACGACTGCACGCGGGTACCCCGGCGTCGGACTCGGACTCTATGCGAGCAAACATATCATCGAACGCCATGGCGGCACGCTCACCTGTACGAGTACCCCAGAGGCAGGTACGACCTTTACCATCACGCTCCCCTTGGGATAGCTACCCTAGCCAAAGCCTCGTGGTGCGCTATACTATCCCCATATGAAAAAAATACTGATTATTGAGGATGATTCCTTTTTAAAAAACCTTGAAAGCGCCAAACTCACCCAAAGCGGGTTTGAGGTGGCAAGCGCTACTACCAAAGCAGAAGTTGATGCGGCACTCGAGGCAGGACTTCCCGATGTGATCCTCCTTGACCTCATGCTCCCTGATGTCGATGGGCACGCACTCCTTGCGCAGTTTAAAGGAGATGAAAAGACAAAAAGTATCCCGGTTATCGTTTTTTCAAACCTTTCAGACGATGTCGAGATGAAGCGTGTCATGGACGCAGGAGCGACAGACTTTATGGTCAAATCCAACTTCACGCTCGATGATGTCATCGAAAAAATAAGTAAGCTCTAATGCTATAAAAACCACCTCGATCGAGGTGGTTTTTATATTTTAAATAGTTCTTTGAGATACCCTCGTTTGACTGGTATATCACCTGTGATTGGTGTCGGTGTATAGGACTGATCAGGGTTTTTACGATCGACCACGACACGGTATGTGCCGTTTGCCATAAGTGCGTAGTACCTACCCCGCACATCTGCGACACGATGCATGATCTCTTTGTTGGTCGCGGTCGAGTACACACGCACCACACTAAACGGTACCGGCATACCACTTGCGTAATCAGTGACACCCCCAGTCGGGCGCACCGAGATGCCGAGGATCTGCAGCACTGCAAGGATCAGATAGATAGAGATCATCACAAGGTTAAAGACGGTCGGAGATACGATCGCTGCGACGCCTGTGATGATAAATCCTGCGATAAACAAACCGTTTGAAATGCGCGCGATGAGTACATCACGTCTATGGAAATGCCTCAGTCTGCGCTGTTCGTCTTTTGCGTACTCGTTCCAGTCAAAGCCGACTGCGTCCATCGGAATGTTTTTGCCGATGATGTCGCCGTCTTTTTCAACTACAATCTGACCACCAAAGTAGAGGTTGTTGTACAGTTCATCTTCGATCTTGCCAGCGAGTTTGGTCGATGGGAACACATAGTTGGTCTTGTTGGCAACGATGGTGTACGTGCCTGGAGGCACTGCAAACCCATAGCGTCCTTCGATGTCAGTGATCGATGTTGCGATCTCTTTGCCGTCAGCACCATAGAGGACAACGTATGCCGGATCGATCGGCTGCTTGGTGACTGAGTCATACACAGTCCCCCACGGGTTTGCCTTTTTCTTGATACCAAACGCAACGAGAAGGAGGGACCAGAGCCGACTGATCCAAAGGAATATATCAAACAGTGAAAACGGGTTTGCGACAAAAAACATCGCAATCGAAGCGATACCGACAGCAGCAATACCGGTTGCTGATGCTATCTTTTGTATTGTGCTCCCGACAAACTGCGCGGCACTGCCTGCGACCACACTACTGATCACCTGTGATCTTGTCGGACCGTTTGGCGGCACACAAAGCTCCGGATACTGCTCACAAAACGTGAGCGTTGGTGGATTGACACCGGTACATGACGGATCGTTTGGGTTTTGAACACACAGTGGTATCGGATACTGACACGGGAGCGAGCCTCCTATATTGAGCGCGCTTGGATCTGCGCACAGTGTCTGTGGGTATGTACACGCACCAGGCTGCCCTACGTTGACTGCTGAGGGATCACTACAAACTACTGGTGTCGTATACACGCACGGCAACGCTCCCCCAAAGTTGGTAGCGGTGTTGTCGGTACAAATCGTCGGAGTAGTTGGGTAGAGACATGGCAGTGCACCCCCGAGGTTGAGCGCGGTGACATCGGTACAGACCGGAGCTGGTGGATTTCCTCCGCCACCAGATGGTCCGCTCGCTGGTCGCCAATCAGTCTCAACACAACTCCCCGCACTCTCGCAATCAAACTTGATCCAGCCGATTGACTGCGCCCACGCATACCCCGCGCTCCCACTCGTACCGCCAAACAGTCCATTTGTGATTTTGACTCGAGAGACACTGTTGTTGGTAAAGGGACCAAAGTTGATCCACCCAGTGTTTTCTCCCCACGCGTAGCCAGAGAGATTGCCCGCGCCGTCATTGGCGACCTTGAAGTTGCCATTGGTGCTACTACACCCACTCGTTGTATCAGCACAGTTCATCACAATCCAACCGACCCCTTCTCCCCACGCGTATCCACGGAGTTCAGTATTTGAAACAGTGATGTTTTTAGAAGACTGTGTACTAAACTTACCAAAATTGATTGTCGTTGCACTCCCGAGATCGGTGTTCTCAATCACTGCTTTGAAGTGTCCGGTGTTGTTGGGATCAATCGTGCCGATTGTTGCTGCGTGCACAGCGGTAGTACTCAAAAGTATCACTATGATTGTCGCAATCAATCGTTTCATGTTAGACCTCTTCTGACGGCACTACCTCATTGGTGGTATCCTGTGATTGTTCGACCGGTTGATCTTGTGTATCATCTGAAACTGGTTCAGGTTGCACCACTGGCACAGGATCAGGTACGACTACTGTCTGTGTCTGGTGTGACGACTGGATGAGTGCATCAAGTTGTGATTTGGTGATACAGGTCTTGGCACCACTTTCATCAGCGACACAGATTGAGTTGGTTTCTATCTCTTTTGCAAAGAGTTTCTGGATACCGTTTTGTGCATCAGCGAGCCATGCGCGGACACGGGTAACAAACGACCCTTCCGTATTGATCGTCGCAATGTCTTGCACCTGTACATCAAGCTCTTGGAGTGCTTTGGTGAGGATCGGGGTCATCTGAGCGTAGTAGACACTCTTGTAGCCATCGGTGTCGGTAGCAACGAGTTCTGGGAAGTACTGCTCGAGGTTTTGTGCGATGAAGCCGATCTGTGGGTCACGCATGGTATCGTTTTTCCAGTTGAAGGTAACAGTGTCGATGTTACGGATCTTGGCAAGTGTGTCGCCAGGGAGTTCAGTGATGTTGGTCTTGAGTCGCTCATCTGACGTACAGGCGATACCAGTACCGGTGGTGATCGTACACTGCGTGCCTGCTGAACCGTTCCATTTGGTGCTGTTGATTGGGCGAGTCGATGAACCGATCATGAACTGGTTGGAGGCGGTGTTGATTGCGTAGGCGCCGAGGGCGATGGAGTTGGGAAATCCTCCTGTTCTACTTTTAAGACCAATCAAGACTGAGTAATCGTTTTGGTTATCTGACCCACCAAAATTTTCTTCAAAACCTGCTTCGTAACCAAAAACAATAGCATTAATCATATTGCTTGATCCTGCTCCTGCATAACCCCCGATAAGCACAGAATCATCAACAGTACTTGCCCCTGCGCCAGCATTATAACCAACAATAAAAGATGTACTTACATTAGAAGAACCAGTTGCTGATTGATACCCTAGGGCAATTGTCTGACCTACAGTAGAAGCAAGACGACCCGCCTGAAATCCTATAAAAGTACTTCCTACACTTGTTGTAATATTTGATCCTGCTTGAAATCCTATGAATTGACTAAGATTAGCGTTAGCAGCATTCTGACCTGCACTATCCCCGATAAAAACAGAGCGACTGGCATCTGTAGCAGAAAGTCCTGCATTTGAACCGACAAAAATAGATTTGTAAGCACCATCAGCATTTTGACCTGCTGACTTCCCAAAAAATACACTTTCATACACAGAACTATCAACATCGTTTCCCGCATCAATACCAAAGAAAAAGTTATTTTGTCCTACCGGAGCATTGTTGTCTCCGATCACAAAACTCGATCCGTTGGTATCAATAGTGAGTCCTTGCATGGTGATCGGTCCTGAGAGTGCGAGCGATCCATTGATCGTTGCAGCGTTTGAATAAGAAACAGTGGGGGTTGTTGCTGTGTAAGGTGTATCAAAACACACATTCCCACACGCATCATCCACAAACGAGGTGCTGGTTATATCGTATCCTACATCAAAGGTGTACCCGTTGTAATCATCAGACTTTAAGATACGGTACCCATCAGCACCTGCTGCGGCAGTCCATGAGACCGTCAGGTCGTATGCGGTATTTGAGTTGTCATCCACAAAGTCGGTGTTGAGCGTGAGGTATGTTGCTGAGTAAATACGGCTCGCGCCAACAGTTTTGTACGAGTACACTCGATAGTTGTGGGTGTAGCCCCCTGCGAAATATATACAGTCAGCGGCACAGGTTTGTGAGACTGAGAGGTTGGTTGGTGCAGGAACAGTGACTCCGGTACCAGTGATGGTGAGGTTTGTTGCGCGGAGTTCACCAGCCACATCAAGTGCTGCTTGTGGGGTGAGTGTGCCGATACCGACATTGCCTCCCGCATAGTTGATGCCTCCAGTGACGTCATCCCACTGTGATGAACCGCCTCCGATGGTGACGGTACAGTTGATATCTCCTGGTGCACATGATGGATCGAGCGTTTGTCCTGCAGTGTACGGTGAACCAGGTGGGGTTGCGTATGCGGTGAGCACTGAGAATGCGCCTGCAGCTGCAAGCGCAATCAATGTTTTTTTGTGGGAACGATATACACGAGCAAACGATGCGAACATTATGCTTTTAGTATAGCAAACATATATCTATAGAGATACAATTGTCACACACAAATCATGTGTATAAATACTTTGTGCGGGATAAGGGAGTCGAACCCTTCACCTCAGTTTGGAAAACTGATGTTTTACCGATAAACTAATCCCGCATTATTTTTATTGTATCAGGATTTCTCCTGAGTGTCGGGGTGCAGGGAATCGAACCCTGCCCTCATGTTCCCAAAACATGTATACTACCGATATACTACACCCCGTGTGGCGAGCATCTTGAGAATATATCATATTCTCAAGATCGAGCATCGCGGGGTGCAAGATTTCTTACACCCCGCGGTGTTTTTCTTTTTTGTCGGGCCGTGGGGAATCGAACCCCAGTCTTACCCACCCCATGGGCAAATACTACCACTGTACTACGGCCCGGGCGAGCGTTTGCATCATACTAGAAAAGATCGATCCGCTCAACCTCCGCCTCTTTTCCCTTCATCTGAACGACGACCCCCTCGATCCGATACTCACTGATCCGGTGAATCATCGCGTAGTACGCAGCGGTCTTGGCTACTTTGCGGATCTTTGCCTCAGTGAGGCTTTCTGCTGGGTTAACCCCGCTCCCCACCCTTCCCGCTTTAACCTCAAAAAAGTAGTGGATCCCCTGTCGCCTCGCAATGATGTCGATCTCTCCAAACGACCCTGACACGTTGCGAGCAACGACCTCAAATCCTTGTGTGAGTAGGTATGCGACCGCCTCATCTTCGCCGATCTTGCCATACTGTTGTGTTTTGGAAGTGAACCGTTTCACGTGTACCAATCATACATACCAGATATCAAGGACTGATAAAGTACGTCCGTTATCCCATTTATACCCGGGGTTATCCACAGTTTGCTTAGAAAATAACAGTTTTATCCCCATATTCGACAGATTTTGTCTAATAGACGATGTATATACCACACAAAAAGACCGGTTTCCCGGTCTTTTTGTGTTCCCTATGTATACGTCTTGGTGGTGCAGGTACAGGGAATCGAACCCTGGTCTCGTCCTTGGCAAGGACGCATTCTACCACTAAACCATACCTGCAATGCCTCAAGTATACGCAGGATCTTGTTTTTTGCAACGCTATCTTTATAAAAGGAACAACTAGTGCTATAGTGCACATGCGCACCTATGGTGAAATGGATATCACAGCGGTCTTCGGAACCGTTATTCTGGGTTCGAATCCT
>CAYZSX010000003.1:0-40579 GCA_964481155.1 uncultured Candidatus Saccharibacteria bacterium | reverse complement strand
TAAGGTGCCCCTAGCAGGGCTCGAACCTGCGACCGTCTCCTTAAGAGGGAGCTGCTCTACCAACTGAGCTATAGAGGCGTACTGTCTGTTGTGCTGGAGAAGGGACTTGAACCCTTAAGCCTTGCGGCACTGGTTCCTAAGACCAGCGCGTATACCAATTCCGCCACTCCAGCAGCTTGCGTCTGGCGTCACTATCATACCGCAGGAGGAGCAGTCTTTCAAGGCATCTCCAGCTTGTGCCCAGGGTGGGACTCGAACCCACACGGTATTGCTACCAGAGGATTTTAAGTCCTCGCTGTCTACCATTCCATCACCTGGGCATATGTAGTTGTGGAGACCCGAGCGAGAATCGAACTCGCGTATAGAGATTTTGCAGATCTCCGCCTTACCACTTGGCCATCGGGTCAGTTGTTACTCTCTCAAAAGAGCTTCTATAGTGTGGAGCGCCTTGGCACCGTTGTCAATCGCAACATCGAGGAAGGGTATGGTGCGGATATTTAAGGATGCTTTGATTGCCTCGCGGAGCTCGGGGCGCTTGCGCTTCAAGAAGTTGAGCGCAGAGTCTTCGCCGTCCTCGGGCATCACGGTGATGTAGATCGTCGCACTCCGGCCGCGATCGGCGAGCTCGACACGGGTGACCGTGATGAGCGCGGTTTTGTTGCTCTCACGCTCGATAAATCGCGCTGCTGCTTCTCGGATTGCTTCTTGGATTTTTTCTGAACGTTCCATAAGCTTAGATAGTTTTCATCACGTATGCTTCAAGTACATCACCGACCGCGATATCGTGTTTACATTCGACCTGGAGTCCGCACTCACCATCCGCGATCTCTTTTACTTTTTGCTTTGCTTGTTGGATCTCGACGATGCGCGCTTCAGCGAGGGGGAAATCTCGGCGGATCACCGTGACACGTGCGCCAGTTGCAATGACACCTTCAACGACACGTGCTCCGATGACGTGGCGATCTTTGGTACTCGAAAATGTTTTGATGACTTTGAGCGTACCGGTGACTTCGCGAGTCTCGACACGAGGGCGACGACGTTCGAGTTCTTCGGCGAGCCACTCGGTGAGTTTGTAGATGATATCAAATGTCTGTACGAGCGCGCCAACTGTTTGGTTGGCATCACGCGCACGCGCATCGAGCGATACGTTGAATCCAAGGATGATTGTGTCTTTGTCAGACTGTGCCATACGGATGTCACCTTCACTGATGGCACCGATACCTTTTTGGATGATTTTGATGTGGAGTCCATCGATAGCTATCTTGGCAAGCTCGCGCTCGATTGCTTCTGCAGTACCGTACACGTCGGTTTTGATGATGATAGGGACGACCTTGGTATCAGCGCTGATCGACTGGATCTCTACGGTAGTTTGTGTCCCGAGTTCTTCTACGTAGTCTTCGGCATCACGCTTTTTGTCAAAGACTTTGATCGTGGTGCCGACATCAGGCGCTTCGTCAAATCCGATGAGTTTGACCGGTGTACCAGGTCCTGCCTCGCTGAGCGTTTTGCCCAAGAAGTTTTCCATGATGCGAGTCGTAGTGATTGCTTTGCCCGCAACCACAAACTGCCCACGAGTGAGCGTGCCTGATTTGATGACGATTGTTGCTGCGATACCGCGTTTGGGATCAAGTGCACTCTCAATCACAATACCTGATGTGGGAGCTTTGGGATCAGTGCTCATACCCTCAAGGTCTGCCACGAGGATGATGGTGTCGAGAAGTTCGGGTACACCGGTGCCTACTTTTGCAGAGATAGCGACCCATGGGATCGTACCGCCATATCCTTCGACGAGGACTTCATGTTCAGCGAGCATTTGCTTGGTGCGCTCGATGTTTGCTTCGGGTCGATCGATCTTATTGATCGCCACGATGTAGGGGATCTGTGCTTCTCGGATAGTATGGAGTGCTTCGATTGTTTGTGCTTTGACACCGTCTTCGGCAGAGACGACAAGGATCGCGATGTCAGCGACTCGTGCGCCACGCTCTCGCATCCCAGTAAATGCTGCATGTCCAGGGGTGTCGACAAATGTGATGTGTCGCTCCGTACCTTGGTGGGGGATCGTGATCTCGTATGCAGAGAGGTGCTGCGTGATACCACCTGCTTCACCATCAACCACATTTGATTTGCGGATGTAGTCGAGCAGTGTCGATTTGCCGTGGTCGATGTGACCCATGACAGCAACTATAGGGGATGCGGGAAGTGGTGTAGACATGTGTGTTAACTCAATTGTTTTTTGGCGTCAGTGAGCGCTATGGTTTCTTCTTTAGTAAGGCTTACTTCGGGGATGCCACGATTTACCTTTTTGGCATAGACACCGACGTGGCTGCGGTTGCTGATGACTGAGAGTATATACCCGTCACCGTGCTCATCGAGAAGTCCTGATGCAAAGCTTTGCTCTCCACCACTACTTTCATATGCATCATAGCGCACGAGTGAGTATCCGCGGATACTGCGCTTGACCCTTGCATCGATCTGCTCGAGACCTTCTTTGTGCGCTTCGAGTGTCTCATCAGTTGCAGCTGCTTTGTGAGTGAGCCAGGCGAGTGTGGACTCAAGTGAAGCACCGTCTTTGCCTGCCATAAACGATCGCAGTGTTTGGCGCAGGTTTCTAACAAGTATGATGAGTATCACCACAAGTACAAAGAGGAGTCCGAGCGCCACAATGATACTTGATGGTATACTGCCTGTCATAGAACGCTATTATACTGAATTTTCTATGTTTTTCAAGCTTTTTGGGCAACGACGAGTGTATCTGGACTATGCATCAAGCACACCACTTGATCAGGTGATGCTGCGCACAGTGCCCAGTATCTCTCCCAAAGTCTTGGCAGCAAATCCACATGCGCTTCATAGAGAAGGTGTAAAAGCAAAAGCAGTGCTTGAGGGTGCGCGCGCGTCGGCGGCAGCGACGCTTCGCGCGCACCCAGACGAGATCATCTTTACAAGTGGTGCAACTGAGAGCGACAACCTCGCACTGCTTGGTGTGATCTACCATGCGATCGAGAGTGGTATCGATCCATCTAGGATCACGCTCATCAGTAGTGATCTCGAACATGCGGCAGTTATGGAAGTCGCAACGCGTATGAGTGGTATCAATACGATCACGATCCCGAGTACTGACGGTGTCATCGATCCCAAACACATTATGCTTCCTGAGGATTGTGTACTTGCGATCGTCTCGATCATGTACGTGAGCAACGAGATCGGTACCGTGCAGCCGATTCGCGATATCGCCAAGCGTGTGAGATATCTTCGCAAACAGCGTCCAGATACCTCGATCATTTTGCATACAGATGCGACTCAGGCACCTGCACACTATAGTTTGAATGTGCAAGAGCTCGGTGTAGATCTCATGACGCTCGGCGCGACCAAGCTCTATACACACAAAGGTGTCGGCATCCTTTACAAGAAACGATCAATCAAACTCGCACCGATCATGTACGGTGGTGGTCAAGAGTTTGGGCTCCGGCCAGGTACAGAGCCTATCGCACTTGTGCATATGTGTGCACATGCGCTCAAGTACGCGCAAGACAAAAGGGAAGAAGAAACTGCGCGTGTTACTGAGCTTCGCAACTATTTTGAACACCAACTCCAACAGTATATCCCTGAGGTAGTCGTCACAGCGGCGAACGCTTCGCGTTCGCCGCACATCTCACATATCGCACTTCCAAACTTTGACAGTGAGCTTCTCGTCATCGAACTCGATGCACAGGGGATCGCAGTATCAGCAAAGAGCGCATGCAAAAACGAAGATCACACCGAGTCGCCAATCGTGGGACGTCTGTATGGCAAAGGCTGGGGGGCGATCAGGGTTTCGTTTGGGAGAATGACAACAAAGAAAGATATAGATAAAGCAACCACTGCTTTGAAAAAAGTGGTACAGAAGTATAAAAAATATCTCTAGAAAACCCTTGACTTTTGTGCTATAGTGTCTTGGTACAGTACTGCTGATTTGCTGCCACGTCTGACTGACTGTCTTTCGGTATCCGTATTAATTTGAACCTATTTGTATAATTCATGATGCCTCCACTTAACCAATTTACGACCAAGGCCAAAGAGGTAATCAAGCGCGCACACGAGCTCGCAATTGAGCGAGGGCAAAACTCTGTCTCGACACTGCACCTCCTTGCCGCACTCTTGGTCCAAGAAGAATCAAATATCGTCACTCTGCTTGATCGACTCGATGTCGACACGATCCTCATGACAGACTCAGTACTCGAAGCGATCGAGGGTGCTGAAAACACAACTACGGTTGCGCCGTCGTATCAGATGTTTCTCACCGCAGATCTCGCGCAGACTATAGAAGTCTCGCTCAAAGTTGCGGCTGAGATGAAAGACAACTTTGTTTCGACTGAGCACCTCTTTGTCGCACTGTTTGATGTGACTAATCAGGCGTCAGAACTTCTTGGCCAGTTCAAGATCGATCGCGGATCACTCATCCAAGCGATCCAAGAATACCGCACCAACAAAGGCGCAGATACTACTAGTGGCAAAAAGATGCGCATGCTCACCAAGTTTACGCGCAACCTCACCACACTCGCACGCGAAGACAAACTCGATCCTGTGATCGGTCGCGATACTGAGATCATGCGTATCATGCAGATCCTCTCACGCCGTACCAAAAACAATCCGATACTTCTCGGAGAACCGGGTACTGGCAAAACCGCAGTTGTTGAAGGACTCGCCAACCGTATCGCACGCGGAGATGTCGCTGAGTCACTCAAAGACAAAGAAATCGTCTCGCTCGATCTCGGCGCACTTCTGGCCGGTACCAAATACCGTGGTGAGTTTGAAGAGCGACTTAAAAACATACTCAAAGAAGTCGAGCGCGCTGAAGGCAAGATCATCCTTTTTATCGATGAGATTCATACGATTGTGGGAGCAGGTGCGTCCGAAGGGCAGCAAGACATGGCCAATATGCTCAAGCCCGCACTCGCGCGTGGCGAGCTGCGTGCGATCGGTGCAACGACACTCAAAGAGTATCAAAAGTACATCGAAAAGGATCCTGCGCTCGCGCGACGGTTCCAGCCGGTGTACGTCGAAGAGCCAACCCCCGAAGATGCGATTGCGATCTTGCGTGGGCTCAAAGAAAAGTATGAACTCTATCACGGGGTTCACATCACTGATGATGCACTCGTTGCAGCGGTGCAGCTCTCGACCCGCTACATCACCAACCGATTTCTCCCTGACAAGGCAATCGACCTTCTTGATGAAGCATCGTCTGCACTTCGCATGACACTTGAAAACAAGCCAACCATACTCGAAGAAGCACATCGCAAGATCATGCGCCTGGAGATCGAACGTGAGGCGCTGCGCAAAGATATCGAAGCAGACACCGGCGCCAAAGTCGCCAAGGATCGTATCCGTGATATCGAAACTGAGATCGCCAACGTCAATGAGCGCACCAAAGAACTCGAGATGAAATGGAAACACGAGAAATCGATCCTTCAAGACATCGGTAAAATCAAAAAGGATCTCGAAACGCTTCGTCTCGAAGCAGAAAGCGCTGAAGCTCGTGCAGATCTCGGTCGTGCGGCAGAGATCAGGTACGGACATATCCCAATGCTCCAAAAAGATCTCGAAGCAAAATCTGCTCGCCTCAAGAAACTCCAAAAGACTCGCCGTGTCCTCAAAGAAGAGATCACTCAAGAAGACATCGCGCAGGTCGTCGCGCGCTGGACTGGTGTCCCGCTCACCAAAATGATGGAAGAAGAACGAGAAAAACTCGTTCATATGGAAACAGAGCTCCACGCACGTGTCATCGGACAAGATGAAGCGATCGAAAAGATTGCGCACGTGATCCGTCGCAACCGAGCTGGGATCGGCGACCCCAACCGTCCGATCGGATCCTTCCTGTTTCTGGGGCCAACTGGTGTGGGTAAAACCGAGCTCACCAAAGCGCTTGCTGAGTTTATGTTCAACGACGACAAAGCGCTCATCCGTGTGGACATGAGTGAGTACATGGAGCGTCACAGTGTGTCCAAACTCATCGGTTCACCACCAGGCTATGTCGGCCATGAAGAAAGTGGTCAGCTTACCGAAGCCGTCCGTCATCGCCCGTACTCAGTTGTACTCTTTGATGAAGTAGAAAAAGCTCACCCGGAAGTGTTTAACGTGCTCCTTCAAGTACTCGACGAAGGACACCTCCGCGATGCCAAGGGGCGCCTTGTCAACTTCAAAAATACAGTCATCATCATGACGAGTAACATCGGCAGTCAGTTCATCCAAAAGATGGAGACGATCGGGTTCCACAACCAGACTGAGGAAGGTGAGTATCTCCAGATGAAAGATCGCGTCGAAGGCGCACTCAAAGATTACTTCCGTCCAGAATTCCTCAACCGTATTGACGAAATCGTGGTCTTTGATATCCTCTCTCAGGCGGCTATCAAAGATATCGTCAAACTCCGTACTGATATCGTCCTTGCTCGGCTCGCCGAAAAAGGGATCACAGTATCGATCGCAGACGAAGCGCTTTCATATCTGGCTCGTGTCGGGTATAATCCGCACTATGGGGCACGCCCCCTCAATCGATTGATTCAGACCAACATCTTGAATCCGATTGCAACTCGCATCATTGGTCGCTCTGTCGAAGATGGTGATCGAGTACTCGTTTCGATGGATGGTGACAACGTCCTTGTCAGTGTCCAGCACAATAAAAAGAAACGAAGCAGTTCTTTGGGACGTCAAAAGAAAGAAGTTTCGACTTCATAACTTTGACTCATACCTCCCCCAGAGGGAGGCACGCGTCGGTGGTAGAGTGGTCAATTACATCAGACTGTAAATCTGACGCCTTCGGGCTACGCAGGTTCAAATCCTGCCCGGCGCACCACTAAAAACGTGTTATACTTTTACGTATAATGATTTTTTCTGGAAAAAAGATATTATTTTTAATTGGTGCATTATTTTTTTTGACGACCATGAGTACTGTTGTATACGCTGACTATACGTATACATTTGAAACAGATACGGTTGGACAAACACCTTCTGGTGTTACGGTAAACAATGGAACATTTACCGTTTCAAATGATGCGACATCCGGAAATAGTAATGCAATGCGTTCTACGTCAACAACAGGGACCCCGGTGTTGACGTTTGATAATTTTTCTTCTGCGTCAAACTATTCTGTTACATGGAAAGATATGTACTCAAATGCAACCGGAAGATACGGTTTTTTGTTGCGAGCACAAGACGGTACAACATCATCGATTACAGGTCTTCGTCAGGGGTATATTTTTCGTATTGACCACGAAAGCACAAGTACCCCAAACGTGGTCAGAATCTATAAAAACGGTGCTTCTGCATCCACACAACTTACGTCGGTTTCACTTACAAGCACGACAAATCGGTGGTTTAAAGCCATTGTCTATGATACAGACCTCAAATTATACTACTCGGATAATGGTACTGATTTTACGTTAATCACTAGTACATCTGATAACTCATATACCACCGGTGGTGTGCAGTATGGATCAGGATTTAGCGGAAGTACAAACGGGGGTCGATATAACTATATAGATAACATTACCCAAGCATATATCGAACATCAGAGCGCGCCAGTTATTTCAAATATCGCTGTTTCAGGTACGGAGACGACAAGCGCGACGATCACATGGACTACAGATGAACCAGCTACTTCGCAAGTTGTCTACGGTACCACCTCTGCGTACGGTTCAAGCACGACAGTCGACCAGACCCTCAAAATATCGCATTCAGTGACCCTCACAGGTCTTGCAACTGATACTGTGTATCACTTTGCGGTCAAGAGTGCTGATGAGCTTAGTAACGAATCAACATCAAATGACGGTACTTTTAATACTGGTACACCAGTTAATGGAATCGCAATTACTACCCCTGATGCATACGAGGTGTTTCAACGAAACGGATCGAACCAGGCAAATATTACTATTATCGGGACTTATACAGGCACACCGACTGCTATAGAAGCAAGTTGGAACGGAGGAGCTTATGCAACTATTGTCGCAAGTCCTACAGGTGGCTCATTTACTGGTACACTCTCAAATCAAACCGGGGGTCAGGGGACATTGTCTGTTCGTTTCGTTAACGATACAGGGACTAGTGCCTCGATTAGTGATGTCGGAGTCGGTGATGTGTATGTTATCGCAGGGCAAAGTAATGCAAGTGGTAAGGGGACAAATAATCAAGCATATTCCCACGCAACACTAAAAGCCACATTATTTGGTAATGATGATGTTTGGAAAAATCTTGTCGACCCTGTTGATTCAAATTCAGGACAGATTGACTCGGTTAGTAGTGATACTGGTGCAGGAGGGTCAGTATGGCCACTGCTTGCAACATACATACTAGCCGATCAATCGGTGCCAGTAGCCTTTGTGCCTGCGCCAAAAGGAGGAACCTCAATCACTCAGTGGGATCAAGGATTACTTACATCGACACTATACGGATCAATGTATCGACGAATAAATGCGATAACAGGAGGAATAAAAGCCGTTTTGTATTTCCAAGGAGAAACAGATGCAAGTAACTCAATGAGTACCGCAACATATCTTTCTTATCTTAATGCTCTTGCAAACAATATAAACTCTGACTTTGAAGTAGAGACGGTCGTTGGTATGATTGGAAACGCTTCGTATACCGCTACACAGCTCGACAACATACGACTTGCGCAAATTGCGGGTTGGAACGAAAACTCAAACATTGTTCCAGGTCCAAACGTCGTAGACGTAAATCTTGCAGATGAAAGCGGTGACAATTTACACTTCAAGAGCAATGCAGATCTTGCAGTGTTTGCAGCTCGTTGGTGGGCAGCGCTTAAAGCCGCGTTTTATAGCGGTACAGATGATGGGCGTGGTCCTCGTATTAGTTCGGCAACATACAATACTGCAAAAACAGAAATTATCTTAACGTTTACAGATACGTCTGGTTTAGCAGACAGCTCGGTGAGTCCTAATGTGTTTACAGTCGAAGATAACGGGGTGCCTGTAACAGTCTCTACTGTTACACGATTGAGTTCAACACAGCTTAAGCTAACACTTGCTTCTGCCGCAAGTGGCACACTTACGGTTACGCTCGCTTCTGGTGTGACCGGGTATAGTGGTGCGATGCCTACTGATGCGAGTACGTATGCAATCCCTGCCGAACCATTTGTCGATTATGCCACCACATTGTACGATCCTGATGTTACTGCTCCAAGTATCTCTCTTACTGCTCCAAACGATGGTACAACAGTCAGCGGCGCTTCAGTTGCTGTTAGTGCGACAGCGACAGACAATATAGGAGTTGTTGGTGTTCAGTTCAAGCTCAATGGTTCAAGCATTGGCGATGAAGATATGAATAGCCCATATAGTATTAACTGGGACTCAACTCTTGTTGCTGATGGTTCGTATACACTTACCGCTACAGCTCGTGATGCTGCGGGCAATACTGCGACTACCAGTGCTATTACAGTTACTGTCGATAACACAGCCCCTACAGTGTCTATCGATTCTGATACTGTATCACTCAGCGCTGGCACCACTAGTGCCGAACTATCACTTACAACCAACGAATCAAGTATTTGTAAATACGCTACTGTAGCAGGTACCGCATATGGATCTATGACAGATACGCTTACTACAGTAAACGGGTTGACCCACTCAACAACTCTTACTGGGTTTATGAACGGCAATACATATAGATATTATGTGCGATGCATTGATGATTTTGGGAACACTACTACAAGCGATACAAGTATTTCTTTTGTAGTTGCAAATCCTGTACCAGAATCAGAAGATCCTGTTTCTGAACAATCACCAGGGGTTGTGTATGGTTCAGTTGCGATCTCGCAGAGGTTACCATCAACTGATATTAAGGCTTGTACTCCAGCTACAAATTTTAGCCCAGTTACAGGAGCAAAATGTCCGAAACAAACATTTTCTCCTACTCTATTTGCAACAAATCTACGGATAGGTATAAAGCATCCTGATGTGAAGAGACTGCAACAATATCTCAATACGCATGGTTTTGTGGTAGCAGGTAGTGGACCAGGATCTGTCGGTAAAGAAACGACGTATTTTGGTCCCGCGACTAGAAATGCTATTGTACGATTGCAAAAAGCATACAATATTGTACCTGCAAGTGGTATGTTTGGACCCAAGACTCGTGCAGTGATCCAAAATCTTTTTTAATCTATTTTATTTCCCATGAAAGAAGAAAAAATGTATCTCTATGGCAAACATGCACTTCGTGAAGTGCTCACTGCACGGCCGTCTGCTGTCCGCAAGGTATTTCTCGACAAAAATGTTGCAGATGACAAAGAAGTCAAAGAGCTGCTCGTGTCTGCAAACATCACGCCAAGCATGATGAAAGGCGAAGACAAAAGTCTGGGAGGGGACGCGGTACATCAGGGTGTGATCGCGCTCCTTGCACCCGATGAACTCTATACACCACTCGAACAAGTCGTGCCACTCCTTGATGGCGATATCAATCCATGCTTTGTACTTCTTGACGAGCTCCACGATCCGCACAATGTTGGCGCGATCATTCGCTCAGCAGTAGCGTTTGGTGCGTCAGCGATCCTCATACCTGAGCACAACCAGGCTCCGATTACGGGCACTGTTATCAAAACCTCTGCAGGTATGGTGTTTCGGATACCGATTGTAAAGATTGGCAACGTCAATCAAACAATCAGGCTTCTCAAAGAAAAGCGCATGTGGGTCTACGGCCTTGTGATGAATGGTGATACAACGCTCAAAGATGCGCAGTTTGATACACCAACACTATTTGTCGTTGGCAACGAGTCGACAGGTATCCGTGAAAAGACACTCGAGCTCTGTGATGTGAAGCTTTCGATCCCGATGCAGCCAGGGTGTGAATCACTCAATGCATCGGTTGCGGCGTCGGTAGTGCTGTACGAATACTCACGAGGTAAATAAAAAAAGCTGTTCTTGAGAACAGCTTCAATACGTTTTGTGTTTTTTTGAATAGTACCAGCAGAACCAATAGACAATGGTATACGCTGTCCCGAGCATGATATCAAGGTCTCGTACGGTATTGTTTTTGAATATTGCAAATCCAAAACAGGTGCATCCTAACAAAAAAGAAATAATAATGTCAGGTTTCCTGCAGCCACCGTACTTACTGTTTGGAAAATCAAACAGTACCTTGAAACCACCTTCACCAACTGCATTTCCTACAAAGAGGAGTCCAATGACTGAGGTAACTAAAACAAAAATGGAATTATCTTTCACGCGTTATTTTTCTCAATCCTATCGTAAAATAACCCTTTGTCAATAAACACTATTTTTGCTAGGATAGGGCAATGGAATCATCTCAAAAAGTTGTCACACGATTTGCACCGAGCCCGACCGGCAAAGCGCACGCAGGGAGCTATCGTACCGCCATGTATGCGTGGCTGTATGCGCGCAAGCACAAGGGTACGTTTATCCTCCGCATCGAAGACACTGACACTGCGCGCAATGACAAAGCATCTGAGCTTGATATTTACGAAGCGCTTGAGTGGCTCGGGCTCGACTATGACAAAAAATACATTCAGTCAGAGCACGTTGCTCGTCACAAACAGATACTTCAAACACTGATTGATACTGGGCATGCATATGTTTCTCGGGAAGAAGCAAAAGATGGATCTGGGGTGATCAAAGATATTGTGAGGTTCAAAAATCCAAACAAGGTTGTGACCTTTCACGATGAGATCCGCGGCTCGATCAGTACCGATACGACTGACCTTGGAGACTTTGTGATCGCGCGTAGCATGGATGAACCGTTGTATCACCTCGCAGTGATTGTGGACGATCACGATGAGGGTGTCACACATGTGATCCGTGCCGAAGAGCATATCGCTAACACACCACGCCAGATACTTCTCATCGAAGCGCTCGGGTGGCAGCATCCAGTGTACGCACATATCCCGCTTGTACTTGGCCCTGACAAGCAAAAGCTCTCGAAACGAAAAGGTGCGCTTGCGATGACTGAGTATGCTCGAGCAGGGTATCTCAAAGAAGCGGTGTTTAACGCGATCGCGATGATCGGGTGGAATCCTGCAGATCCGGGTTCGACTCAGGAGCTCTTTACTGTACCAGAACTCATTGAACGGTTTGATTTTGGTCGAGTACAAAAGTCCGGTGCAGTGTTTAGTGTCGACAAGCTCAACTGGTTCAATCGCGAGTATATCAAGATGCTTTCTTCAGAAGACTTTGTTGCTCACGCAAAGACCTTTGCACCATCGTGGGTAGATCAGTCGATGATACAACAGGTTGAATCAATGCTTCGTGAGCGTATCGAGACGTTTGCTGATGTTACTACGTTTTTCCAAGAACATGAGTTTTTGTTCAAAGAGGTTACAGTAGATGAATCAATGCTGGTTTGGAAAAACGACACGCTCGAAAACGCAAAAGCACATATTGCAAAAGCTCGAGAGATTTTTAGTAGTGTAAATGAGTGGGATCCTCAAATCCTAAAGTCTGCACTCATGCCGTACGCAGAAGAGATTGGAAAGGGAAATGTCTTGTGGCCAGTGCGTGTCGCACTCTCGGGCAAAGAAAAGTCTCCTGATCCATTTGAGATCGCAAGTATCATCGGCAAAGAAAAAACACTTGCGAGACTTTCTCTCTAAATACAAACTCCCCGAAATCGGGGAGTTTGTATCGTTATGCTTGTCTACACGCTGTTAGCGTTAATCAGAACCTTCATCAGAATCTAACGAGCTATCTTCCAATAGGCTCATGACACTATTCTGATAGACCTTTAGTATAGCAAAGTATATAAAATATCGTAAAGTCCTAAGGGTGTGAATAAGTCCAGCTTGATGCTATACTGTTGTCTGTTAGCAGTAATAGTATTTTGTATGCAGATTTTATTTTTGATTGGACGTATTCTTTTGGGCGGATATTTTCTTTATAGTGGTATCGGACATTTCAAAGGTCTCGCTGGTATGACAGGGTATGCCAAGATGAAAAAAGTTCCTTTTGCAAAAGCAGCAGTCATCATCGGTGGTATCATGCTTGCGCTCGGTGGTCTATCGATCCTTCTTAACCGTTACGCAATCCTTGGTATGTGTCTCCTTGTTGTGTTTCTCATCCCTACGACACTCATGATGCACGCGTTTTGGAAAGAAACTGATGGTCAGGCTCGTATGGGAGAGCAGATCCAGTTCACCAAAAACCTTGCTCTTATCGGTGCTCTTATCCTCCTTGTATCGATTGGATAATAGTGTGTTTTTAAAAACCCTCCTTTGTGGAGGGTTTTTGGTTTTTATATTTTCTTGAGGAGGGGTATAGTACACTACACCCACATGACGCAATCTCAAGCGCTCGACATACTCAAAACTGGTGCCCATGTGTTCCTCACCGGGGAACCTGGCGCGGGCAAGACCCATACGATCAATGCGTATATCGCATATTTGCGTGAGCACGGCATCGAGCCCGCTATCACTGCTTCTACAGGGATAGCAGCAACACATATCCACGGACAGACTATCCATTCATGGAGCGGTATTGGGATCAGGCGAGGACTTTCTCCCTATGATCTGGAGCAGTTATCTACAACAGAACACCTCGTCAAACGTATCAGACGGACATCGACACTCATCATTGATGAGGTATCAATGATCGATAGCGTGGTGCTCGATATGGTCGATGCTGTTTGTCGTGAGATTCGCGCGTCTGATGAAGCGTTTGGTGGTATACAAGTAGTCCTCGTTGGAGACTTTTTCCAGCTTCCGCCGATTGGCAAACATGGTGAAGCTCCTCGGTTTGCATTTGAGTCAGCTGCATGGAGCGCGATGCGCCCAATCGTTTGTTATCTCACCGAACAGCATCGACAACAAGACGATCGATTTATTGAGCTACTTGGGGCGATACGATCAGGGGAGTACGACGTACTTCATCACGAGTATCTCGTTTCTCGTCAAGTTGCTTCTGACGAAGGGCAGCCACGTTCTATTACGAGACTCTTCCCTCACAATGTCGATGTCGATGAGATCAACAACCGAGAACTCGACAAGCTCGAAGGTATACCCCAGACATATACAATGACCAGTAAGGGTAAAGATGCGCTCGTTGCAGGACTCAAAAAGGGGTGCCTCTCACCAGAAACACTTGTGCTCAAAGTCGGCGCGATCGTTATGTGTACCAAAAACAATCCGCAGCAAGGCTATGTCAACGGCACGCTCGGCTATGTCAAAGGATTTGAACCAGGAACCAAGTACCCAATCATCGAAACAGTGCACGGTGATCGTATCACCGTCGAAACAGTTGATTGGGTGCTCGAAGAAGACGGTAAACCAAAAGCATCTATCACTCAGATCCCGCTTCGGCTTGCGTGGGCGATCACGATCCACAAGAGCCAGGGGATGAGTCTCGATGCAGCAGTGATGGATTTGCGAGAAGTGTTTGAGTATGGACAGGGGTATGTGGCGCTTTCACGCGTACGGACACTTGGGGGGCTGTACCTTTTGGGTTGGAACAAAAGAGCTGTTGAGGTGCATCCAGAGATACGAGCTATAGATGCATCATTTGTACACCAGTCAGCAGTTGCTGAGCATATGTTTGGTGATATGCCCAAAGGAGAACTCAGTGCGATGCATGAGCGGTTTGTTCGTGCGTCAGGAGGAGTAGTTACTCCATCAAAATCTTCACTACGCAAAAAGGTAGCAACTGATACGCTCGACCACACCCTTATGCTCGTACTACAGGGCAGATCGATCGCAGATATCGCCAAAGAGCGCTCTCTCACCCCTACAACTATCTATGCACATCTCGAAAAGCTTGTGCAATCTGGCAGGGTAGCGTATGAAGACCTCGCATATCTCATCACTGACAAGATTGCCAAAGGATACCCCAACATCAAGCAAGCATATATCGCAGCAGACACTTCCAAACTCGCACCCATCCACGAACTCTTTAAGGGAAGGTATACGTTTGATGAACTTCGGATTGCCCGCATGATGATGGCACTTGAAGCAAATGAGTAGCAGTCGTATACTTTGTACGTACAAGCATAATCACACACATCATCATGGCAAAAGGTAACGATAGTCAGCGCAAAGAAAAAAAGAAACCAAAGAAAACTGTAAAATAGTCCTTACATCCCACCACTACGGTGGGATGTTTGCTATACTATAGACATCTATGGTTCCGTACGATCCTGAACATATCACATATTTTGCAGAGACCGATGCGCGTGGTCAGCGTCTCAAGTTTGGTATCAAAAGTCGTGACCGTACGCGGCACATGTACGTGATCGGTAAATCAGGTGTCGGTAAATCAACCTTGCTTGAAAACATGGCGATCCAAGATATCGCTCATGGTGAAGGAGTTGCGGTGCTTGATCCACACGGAAGCTTTGCCGAAAAGATGCTTGAGTACATCCCGCAAGAGCGCATCAAAGACGTCGTATATTTTGCGCCGTTTGATACAGACAACCCGATCTCGTTCAATGTCCTCGAAGACGTCGGTCATGACAAGCGTCACCTTGTCGCATCCGGGCTCATGTCATCGTTCAAAAAGATTTGGGTAGATGCATGGAGTGCTCGCATGGAGTACATCCTCAACAACATTCTCCTTGCGCTCCTCGAGTATCCAGATGCGACACTTCTCGGTGTGAACCGTATGCTCTCAGACAAAGTGTATCGCAACAAAGTTGTCGAAAACTTGACCGACCCATCGGTGAAGAGCTTTTGGACCGATGAGTTTGCCAAATACGGTGAGCGCTACATGCAAGAAGCTGGTGCTGCAATCCAAAACAAAATCGGTCAGTTTACTGCCAACCCACTCGTTCGCAACATCATCGGTCAACCCAAAAGTACATTTGATATCCGCAAAATCATGGACGAGCAAAAGATTCTCATCATCAACCTTTCCAAAGGTCGTATCGGTGAGCAAAACACGTCACTGTTGGGTTCGATGATTATCACCAAGATTTACCTCGGTGCGATGAGTCGCGCAGAGCTCTCTTCGAGTCGTATGGGAGGGCTTGCAAACTTTTATTTCTATGTCGACGAGTTTCAATCGTTTGCCAATGAGACGTTTGCCGATATCCTCGCTGAGGCCCGCAAATACCGTCTGGCACTCATCATCGCGCACCAGTATGTCGCGCAGATGGAAGAAAAAGTGCGTGATGCAGTCTTTGGTAACGTCGGTACTACTATTAGCTTCCGTGTTGGACCGCTCGATGCAGAGCTTTTGGAAAAGGTGTTTGCCCCACAGTTTAGCGCCAATGACATCATCAACCTCGGTATGGCAGAGATTTATCTCACCCTCATGATCAACGACATCGGCTCGCAACCGTTTTCGGCAAAGACGCTTCCACCACTTCAGCGTCCTGCTATCACATTTCGCAACGATGCGATTGAGTGGTCTCGCAGTGCATATGCGCACCCCAAAGAAGAAGTAGAAAAAAACATCCGTGATTGGTATGCCGACGGACAAGATGAGCTCAAAGCACTCGAAGAGCAAGCAAAAAATAAAAAGAAAATCACATTTGCTGACGGAACTGCTCCACAACCATACACTCCACGTCCCAAATTTGCGCCAGTATCTGTTGGCGCTCCTGCACAAGGCTTTGTCAAAAAACAGTTTACTCCCAAACAAGCACCCGATACCCACAAACCATTTACCAAGGCATTTGCAAAACCTACTACTCAAACAGATGTGATCAAAGAAACTCAACAAGTCACTCACACCCACGAGGTCACCGTCAAAGCTTCACCTGAGCTCAAAGGCCTTCTCGATGCAATCGATGGTTCAGCTACTCCTGTAGAAGTGGTGACCCCTGAGCAAAAGCCATCTCGTGAACCTACTCTCCCAGTCAAACACGCAGAGCGTGGACCAACCGAAAAAAACAGAGACCTCCTCAAAGCAGCACTCCAGCAAGCAATGAAAGATGCACCTATGCCTACTTCTTCTCCTGTATCTGCGCCGCCTACAGCAGACAGAGTTACAGAGAATCTTACTAGTAATCAAGTGTCTCCGAATACTGCAGAAGTCTCTCCAGATGATCTGCGAAAAGTATTGGAGTAATGAAATACTACAGTTTGATACTTGGTGTCGTGTTGTGTGCACCAGCGATTGTGTATGCAGATGTCCATATCACCGAAATCGCGTGGATGGGAACGAGTGCGAGTCAGTACTCAGAGTGGTTTGAGCTTTATAACGACGGTGATGACTCAGTAAATCTTGCAGGGTGGAAACTCGCGCAATCTGACGGGAGCACTATCTTTACCATGTCAAAGTCGATTGGTGCAGGTGAGTATCTGCTTGTTGAGCGTACAACAGCAAGTGCGCCTGACGCAGTACCGGGTATCGATGATGAATCAGGTCCATTTGGTGCGAGTGGGTTTGCAAACACGGGAGAAGATCTTGTTTTGAAAGATGCACAAGGACTCACGGTTGAAACACTTCCATTTGCGAGCGGATGGCCTGCAGGTGATGCAACAAGTAAACAAACGATGCAGTGGGATGGTTCGGCATGGGTCACCGCACCTGCAACTCCCAAAGCTCCTTTTTCAGGAAGTGCTACTAGTACAGCTTCTACTACTCCTCAATCAGAAAAAGAAAAAGACCCATATCCGATACCACCAGTATCTCCCAATGCTCCACACATAGAATTTACGGTACCCAAACCGGTGTATGTAGGCGTGCCGTATGAGTATCAGGCTCGACCGGTTTTTGAATACAACTACAAAGTCAATGAAGGATTGTTTAGTTGGAATATGGGTGATGGGACAGTATACCGACAGCACGTATATGGACCCCTGATGCATACATACCAATATCCGGGTACTTATACTATCTCGTTTTTGTACCAAGACCCGACAGGTGAGAACCTTGACCTCAAAGGTATACAAAAAGTAGTTGTTACCACACCCGCTATTGTACTTTCTATCAAAGACGCTCGTGCAATTGAACTCAAAAACAGTAGTACAACAGCCGTCGACCTCTCAGGATGGGCGCTTGTTGTTTCGGGTGCTCGTATCGATATCCCCGAGATGACAGTCCTTGCTGAGCGAGCAACTATTGTGATACCACTTTCTGGGTTTGGCGTCAGTCGCGCGACACACGCGACACTTATCGATCCGAGTGGTGCTGTAGCAGCAACTACAGACAAAGTTTCTCTTGCGACAACAAACGAGTCAAAAAACATACCACAAGAACATGTCTCTGATGTACTGCCTGTAGACGATAGTCCAGCGGTCGCGTACGCACAGGATACCGCATCCGAGACTCCTATACGAACACACACCAAAGTAATTGTCTTTGGTGTGGTCGCGTTATTCGTTATCGGTTTGTCGATACTCCTTGAGCGGTTTATGGCCCAACAGGAGTACCAGGAGAAGCAGATGTCGCAGGATCAGGGGTAAGTGGGTTTGTTACAATAGTTGCGCTTACACTTGAAGTGATAGAGTCAATCTCTTTTGAAATGATTTTTACTTCTTGATCGGCTACTTTTTGGAGTGCACCATCGACAGTTTGGATCGCGCCAGCTTTGGTAGTTGTATCAGTAGATGCGTTTTCGATGACAGTCTTGCTTTCGGTGAGCGCTTGTTCGAGGTTTGCGGTTGCGGTGAGCGCTACGTTTGGTGCAACAGAGTCGAGGTTGGTAGAGAGATCCTTGATGTGTTCATCGAGTACCTTTTGCACAGTTGCTTGCTTTGCTTTGGTCAGTGTCTGTGATTCAGCGAGTGTTTTGATTTCTTTGACACGGGTCTCAACACGTTTTGCATTGTACGCTACTTTTTCTTCAGGAGTTTTGTGGAACATAGCCACTACCTGCTCGTTAAACTGAGTTTTGACAGGGTAGAGTGAGTCTCCAGGGAGTGCCTGGTTGGCAACCGCGATCACCGTACCTCCTACAAATATGAAAAATACAAAACTCGAAAGTGCGATGCGGAGTCCATGATACACACCGCGCTGAAACAGTGACTGATACGTTGAGGGTACCGGAGTGTTTGCGATGAGGTAGTGCGCATGTGCTCGAACAAGCCCGCGTTCTGTATCAGTGAGCGAGAGTGATTTGAGTGTATGGAGTTGTTCGAGGTTAGGGTTGTTCATACAGTGTTCGTAGTTTTTTGACGATCCGGTGGATCTGTACCGTCATTGCGTTGACGCTTTTGCCATAGAGTGCGGCGATTTCTTCGATCGGTTTTTCTTCGGCGTACCGGAGAAAGATGATCTGTTGACTCTCAGGATCGAGTGTTTCGATGAGAGACCGTACTCCTTGGATATCGTCCTGACGGAGTATCTCATCAGTGTCCTTGTGTGATCCAGGATCAAATCCTTCATCCATGAGGTTGTCGAGTGAGGTCGGCTTTTCTTTTTTGTAATAATCGATCAGCGCGTTTTTTGCTGCTCGATAGAGAAATGCTTCAGGGTACTCGATTTCTTTACCCCCTGCCATATAGGCCCAGGTTTTGCTAAAGGTATCTTGGGTAATATCGACCGCTATCGATCGGTTGCCGACCCTGAAGTAGACAAAGCGAAATATTGCGTCCTGATACTGATCTACCATCTCAAGGAACCGTGCTTCAGTGGTTTGACGGGGTGTCATAGGATCGGTCTTTTCTTGTGACGAGTCATAGGGCTGCACCTTACAAGTATACACGAGATAGGTCCCTCCTGTAGATGTCTGGTATACTTTGCCCTATGCAGCATACACAGAGTCGTCCAAAAGTCGTGATCGTCGGGGGAGGGTTTGCCGGTATCGAAGTAGTCAAAACGCTCCGCAAGCTCGGTACCTCAGTAGACATCACGGTGGTGAGCAAATCACCTACTTTTGAATACTACCCCGCACTGTACAAACTCGTCACCGGAGCACTTCCAATCGAGGTTTCAGTACCTCTTGCCACAGTGTTTCGATCCGATAAGGTACAGCTCGTCCAGGCAACCTATACAGGTCTCGACAGTGCTCGACAGGTGATCAGTGTCGTTGATTCTACAGGAGTTTCCCAAGAAATATCATATGATTATCTCATCCTTGCGCTTGGGAGTGAGACCAACTTTTTCAATATCAAAGGACTCTCTGAGCTCTCGCATAGTTTCAAATCAGTCACTGCAGCGCTCAAACTCAAGCGACATTTTTGTGAGCTGTTTGCGAGTGCGCAAGGCCTTGCCAAAGAAGAGCTCGTTGAACGGTTCCATGTGCTTGTCGTAGGAGGTGGACCATCAGGAGTTGAGCTCGCAGGAGACCTACGGTCGTTTTTGACTCGAGTAGCTATCGATCACGGCGTTGATCCGAGCTATGTCACGATTGATCTCATCGAGTCCAACCCTCGTGTGCTTCCGACACTTCCGCCCAAGGTCTCACGCATCGCAGAGGCACGCCTGCGCAAGATGGGGGTCAATATATTTGTAAATCGTACACTTGCCGAACAAGAAGTCGAAGAAGTCATGCTCAAAGACATGTCAGTAAATACACATACAGTAGTGTGGACCGCAGGTACTCGTATCAACAGCGCATTCACCGAGATCCCAGGTGTTACATTTGATGAGCGCAAACGTGTCGTGGTGACCGAGACGCTCAATCTCCCAAACGACAACCGCGTCTTTATCGCAGGTGATGGCGCAGCGACGCAGTACTCAGGTCTCGCACAGACCGCCATCGATCATGGTGCATACATTGCTCGACATATCGACCGTACGATCACATCAAAGTCGACGACTCCGTACAAACCAACCAAACCATCATTTGTGATTCCGATCGGGATAGGGTGGGCGTTGTTTAATCACAATCGTTTTGTGATGAAGGGATGGATCCCGTGGATCTTGCGTAGCCTTGTTGATTTTCGGTATTTTATGCATATCGTACCGCTTTCATATGTATTTGGAGTGTTCAAAAAGGGTAAAAAGTATCGCAAGATCAAAGGTGGATGTAGTTTGGAGTAAGTATTGACTAAAATGAATAGTTTTGTAAAATAGAGAAAACTATTCATTATGAGGATTGGTATACAGAAACCATTACAGCTATTTGAAAAAATCAGTTCACTTGTACAGCAAACCATAGACGAAATAAAAAAAAGCCGTCAGTATGAGCGTATTCAGCGAGATGCTTCATCAATCATCCGCGAGCAGCCAGCATACTGTATGTCTGAAGAGGAGGAAGCGCAGCTTGCTCCTTTGGAACAGAAATTTTTTGCCGAGCAAACAACTGGGCCACTACAACAAAGACTCGAATATCAGCCGGGTGTATGGGAAGAAAAACTCCCTACAACAAAACCCGAACCTGTTGATCTGGGTCCCAAAAGACCGAAAATGTTTGAGGAAAAAATTAAATTGTCCCCTCCAGAAAAAATCGACCTTTCGTTGAAAAAAACAGATTGGGCAACCCCTGACCCTCAACAGGTTGCAGCACGAAAGCGTGCACAACAAAAAACCAGGACGTTGCACTTTTTATTTCACTTTGGTAGAAAAACTTATTGGGATCGTCTTCGTACAAACTGATTCATTTTGATGCAGAAACATACCGTTTCTGCATTTTTTATTCCCCGATTTGTGTAAGTGCGACCGGGATCTTTTTAAAATCTTTAATAAGCTGGTCGCGTAGTGCACCGTTGTAGAGCGCAGCGGCGGGGTGGTACAACGGGAGAAAGTGCGTGGTAGTGATATGAGGAAATTGTTTTACAAGAAGGGTGCCGTGTACATCAGAAATCTTTTCTTCGGGGAAAAAGTCATTCATCGCGTGACGTCCGAGAAAGACAATCAGTCGAGGATTGATCGCAGCGAGCTCGGCGTGGAGCCATGCGCGGCATGCATCTTTTTCTATAGGAAAGGGGTCGCGATTGTTGGGCGGGCGGTATTTGACGATGTTGGTGATATAGACTGAGCTACGCGCCATACCGATACTGGCGAGCATCTCATCGAGGAACTTGCCCGCAGCGCCCACAAAGGGTACTCCTGTCTCGTCCTCCTTTTTGCCTGGTGCTTCACCGATAAAGACAACACGTGCATTTGGATTGCCGTTTCCATACACAGCCTGGGTCGATGTTTCTTTGAGCGGACAGGTGCTTTGCGCCTCGTATGAGCGATGGAGTGCGGTGAGCTCTTCTATAGTTGCCATAGGTGCAGTATAGGGTATTTTTTGCTATAGTGGGTGCCTATGGGAATCAAATCATGGATGATCAAAAAGACCCTTCAGATGAAGGGTGTCGACAAAGAGCAGGCAGA
Organism: uncultured Candidatus Saccharibacteria bacterium; assembly: GCA_964481155.1. Lineage (GTDB taxonomy): Bacteria > Patescibacteriota > Minisyncoccia > Phycocordibacterales > UBA9973 > UBA4124. Next base: position 18,446 of record CAYZSX010000003.1, on the reverse strand, counting down.
AACCATCGCTGAGCAGCTCTCTGCAAACCCTGAGCTTGCTCAGTCGCTCAAAGCACTCGAATCCAACACTGAGCTCAAAGAGCTGTTTGAAAAGATTCAAAAAGAAATCGAAGAAAAGAAAAAGTCTGGCATGCAGGAGATGTACGCTGCGGTCATGGTCATGGAAAAGTACAAGAGCCAGATCGCCAAGTATCGCGACGAACTCGCACCACTCATGCAGCTTATGGGGAAAAAGTAACACCCCTTTAAAAAGGGGTGTGAAAAAAACGAAGATTTACGATAAAAGAATACGAGCAGTTTCCTCGAGAGTAACAAACTCAACACCAGGCACAGAAATTGGTGCTTCAAATGCATAAATACGTCCATCGATATCCTGTCTACCAATTACTTTTTCTATGTCTTCACATAGGTCAGAGACGGTGCGATGGTGAAGCTTGCCATTTATGATTGTCATTTGAGGACGTTCCTTTTTTATCGCGTTGAGTAGGTTTTCCGTACTATCTCTTTGAAAGAAAAAAACTTGCACTGATTCGCGAGGAACACCAGCTTTTATAAATCTTTCGAGAGTGTCTTCAGCTCCAATACTGAAGGTAACAACAATAGCTTTTTTCATAAAAACATATTTTTGTCACCTTACAATACATCATTGACTTTGTAAAGCTTTTGCGTTAGGGTATCTGAAACAAAACGCATACCCATGGCACTTACCATTGATTACAGTAATGTGAAAAAAGCCGCTTCTGTACTGCGGGCGCTCAACCACAAACTTCGTCAACAAATGCTCGAGCTCATCGATCGAGAAAACAAGATCACGGTGACAGATATTTTTATACGTCTTCGACTTGAACAGTCGGTCGCGTCTGGACATCTCAGGATCTTGCGTCATGCTGGTGTTGTCACAACGCAGCGCGATGGTAAGCATATCTACTACTCCATCAACTACCAGAGACTGGAGAAAGTAAATGACATCGCTCATGATCTGATCACTTAAGGCGAACAAAAAAATCTCAAAGCTACCACTAACGGTAGCTTTTTGTTTTTTCTAAAATCTGGTAGTATCAGATCCTACGAGTCTCTCTATCGGTATGGTTGGGGCACACCTCGACATGTTGATCAGAAGCTAATCCTGTTTCGGTTTGAGGTAGACCCACGCACTCTTTTGGTGTGTTTTTTCTAATCTATTCTGCACCCAGGAGAATCTTTGAACTTGTTTGGATAAATAAAAAATCCTTAGCATTTGCAAAGGATTTGATCTGGTTGGAGAGTCAGTTAAGTATCTCAGTTCTTAGGAATTCACCGCTTTGGGTATAGTAATGGTTTTCATTTTTATCCCATGTTCCAAATTCATATAAAACCGAGCATTCATAATGAATTTTTTTTCCATTAAAATATCTGGGATAAGAAAATCCTAGAAAGCAAAGAAGCTCAAAATTTGGTCCTTTAAAAAGATTCCAGTTAAAATTTTCACGAGGAGACTCTATTTCTTCAAGAGTGATAGTGCCACCTTCTTTTAGCCATTTTTTTTCACAAAGATTTCTAAATATTATTTCTCTTGTTTCATCAATACTTTCACTATTAAGATATTTCATATTTGCTTCCACGGGAATATAAAAACCATCAGGGAACCAAGAAGAAGTTATTTTAAATGTTTTCATTGTCCTTATTTTGTTTTCCCAATACTACAACAACTCATTGACTTTGTAAAGTATGTGGGGTAGAGTAAGGAAAAATTATTTGTTATGGCAACGGCAAGTAAAAGAGAAGAAAAAACATTTTATTTCAACAAACAAGAACTTCAACAACTTAAAGATTCTGATATCGAAAAAAGGATTGACGCTATTTTGGGAAGAACATGGGAAGTTGCAAAACGATATTTTAATGATAATGGTGGATACCAAATGCAGAATATCCTTGATGCGAAAAAACAGACAATAGGTTTTAGGGTGTATACCATTGATGATCCATATGCAACATCTCCCGAAATCCCAGATGAAATTATCAAGGTGCTCAATAATCCACCACCGATAAAAGACTTTGAAGAGTTTATGAAGTTTGAAAAGATACATCTTCGAGTTATGTATCGAAATCTTGTTCTAAGGCCTTATGAATAATAAGGCTTTTTCTTTTCTCGATATTTCTGATACTATGCAAGCCATGTCACTGAGTATCGGCATCGTCGGCCTGCCAAACGTCGGCAAATCAACACTATTCAATGCACTGACCAAAAAGTCAGTCCCTGCGGAGAACTACCCATTTTGTACGATCGATCCATCGGTCGGCATCGTCCCAGTACCCGATGATCGGCTGTGGAAATTATCCGAATTTTCAAAAAGTGAAAAAACGATTCCGGCAGCTATAGAGTTCGTCGATATCGCAGGGCTCGTCGCAGGTGCGTCCAAAGGCGAGGGGCTCGGCAACAAGTTCCTCACCAACATCCGCGAAGTCGATGCGATCGCACATGTCGTGCGTACGTTTCAAGACCCTGGTGTGATCCATGTCGCCAATAAAGTCTCGCCACTCGATGACATCGGTGTCATCAACCTCGAGCTCATCCTTGCAGATATGGAAGTAGTATCCAAACGTATCGGTACTCTTGCCAAAGATGTAAAGAAAGGCGACAAGCTCGCAATCGCCGAAGAAGCACTCCTCAAACGTATCGAAGCAGCGCTCGAAGCAGGGCAGCTTGCAAGTACGATTGGTGTTAGCGAAGAAGAAAAGTTTATGATCAAAAGTCTCAACCTCCTCACGCTCAAACCGATGCTCTACGTACTCAACACTTCAGAAGCAAATGAAAATGTAGAGTTTGAAGTGCCGGGAGCATTTGTCAAAATCGATAGTGTGTTTGAAAAAGGATTTGATGATCTCATCACGGCAGCGTATGAACTCCTCGGGCTTGAGACGTTTTTTACCACAGGAGCTGATGAGACCCGCGCCTGGACGATCAAAAAGGGAAGTACTGCGCCGATCGCAGGGACTGCGATCCATACGGATTTCAAAGACAAGTTTATCCGCGCAGAAGTGGTGTACTGGAGCGATCTCCTCGAAGCAGGATCATATGCAGATGCGCGCGCCAAAGGCAAAGTCCGCACCGAAGGCAAAGAATACATCGTCAAAGACGGTGATGTGATTGAGTTTAAAATCTAGCATAGAAAAAATCCGGCACATGTGCCGGATTTGCTATGAGACTAGCCAAGGTACTGTTTGAGGTTGCCGCTGTACACTTGCTTTTGCAGTCGTTTGATTGCCCGCTCTTTGATTTGGCGAATACGTTCTTTGGTTAGATCGTATTTCTTTCCAATTTCTTGGATAGATGGACTATCTGGTCCGTCAGTCCTAAACCACGCGCGGACGATTTCAGCTTCACGTGGGCTGAGTTTGTCCAGTGAACGATTGATGTCGTGTTTGAGTGATTCATGCAGGAGAAGTGTATCAGGAGGAGAGCTATCACGATCCTCTAAAAGCTCGCCCAAATTTACATCTTCTGCTTCATGTATTGGAGCATCGAGGGACATGTGTCGAGTGTTGCTTTGAAAAATGATATCGATTTCTCTGGTATCGATGTCAGTCAACTCTTCGAGCTCTTCTCTTGTCGGTTCACGTTCGTGTTCCTGCTCAAACGCCATAGAAGCTTTGGCCACTTTGTTGTTTATCCCTATTTTGTTTTGAGGGAGACGGACTATTCTGCTGTACTCACCGAGTGCCTGGAGGATGCTTTGCCGGATCCACCATACTGCATAGGAGATAAACTTGAATCCTTTAGTCTCATCAAACCGCTGTGCAGCCTTGATGAGTCCCACATTTCCTTCCTCGATGAGATCGCTTAACGTTAGTCCCTGATGCTGGTACTGTTTTGCAACAGATACCACGAATCGCAGGTTGGCCTGGACGAGTTTGTCGAGGGCGCGTTGGTCACCCATCTTGATTTTTATCGCAAGGATAGTTTCTTCTTGGGGGGTGATCAGAGGGATTTTTGAGATTTCTTGCAGATATTTTTCGGTCGCCATCGAGTCTCGATTGGTGATCTGGGTACCGATTTTGAGCTGTCTCATGATATTTGGTTTTTAGTGAAGTAATGTTTTGAGCATTGTATATAAAAACCGTCACTCGTCAATGTGTTGGGTAACATAAAAAACTGGCGCACTTTAGTGCGCCAGCCGATGCAAAGGTTACGAACAAAACTGATGTAGGTTTTTTGTACAATTACTTTTTCGGAGTTGACTGATCGCCTTTTCTTTGATCTGTCGAATCCGTTCACTGGTCAGGTCAAGCCGCTCGCCAATCTCATCCAAGGTCATGTCTTTTTCGTAGCCAATTCCAAAAAACATACAGACCACTTCTCGCTGGCGCTCAGTGAGTATGCTGAGCGAGCGAGCGATTTCTGTTTTACGAGATTCTTCAATAGTCCAGGCATCCGCACTGTTTTCTGATATGAGCAGGTCGCTGCACGGTGCATCATGTACCGAAGAATCTGACTGGTCTTCGATTGGCTGATCGATCGATACATGTTTGGATGCACTTGTCAGTACATGCTCCACTGCATTTGTAGAAACATTGAGAAATTGAGCAATCTCTTGTGGCGAGGCGAGGCGCTCATAGCGCTGCTCGAGTGCAGAGGATGCTTTGTTGACCCTGTTTATAAGGGCGAACTCGTTGAGAGGGAGTCGAGTGATACGTCCATTCTCGGCAAGTGCAAGGAGGATGCTTTGCCGGATCCACCATACTGCATAGGAGATAAACTTGAATCCTTTAGTCTCATCAAACCGCTGTGCAGCCTTGATGAGCCCGAGGTTGCCTTCGTTGATCAGGTCGCTGAGAGAAAGACCTTGACCCTGATACTGTTTTGCAACAGATACCACAAACCGGAGATTTGCTTTCACCAGTTTGTCGAGAGCGTGTTGGTTACCGAGTTTGATTTGTATCGCCAAGATCGTTTCTTCTTCGGGGGTGATCATAGAGATTTTTGAGATTTCTTGTAAGTACTTTTCTACCGCTTGTGAATCACGGTTGGTGATTGAGTGTGCGATTTTGAGTTGCCTCATCATAGTTTTTGTTTTTTTTGGTAAGGAAAAAGGTTTTGCTTATTGTACACTAAAATAGGTATTAGTCAATAACCTCTATTACGACATATTGACAAATAAATGTAAAGGTGCTATAATAGAGAAAATTAAAAAATCAATACTGTTATGAAAAAAGCTCTTATCTCTGCAGCAAAAATCTTATCGATCTACGCGATCCCAGTCACACTTTTCAGTGTGACTACCGAAAACTTTACGGTGATCATGGCCCCGGTAACAGAAGCGATGACATTCTTGTGTCGCTCACTGCTATATGGTGCTATACCGACGCTGATTATGGGAGGAAGCATTCTCTATCACAACAGAAAAGCGCTCATCTAATTAAACCCCCGTGACTACTAACCCGGCTCTGAATTATCAGGCCGGTTTTTTATTTCTTGAGCTCTTCGATTTCTTTTTGGAGCTGGGCGAGAGTGGACTGGATTGCGGCGAGCGTCTTTTGTTCTTTCTTTTCGGTTTTGAGGTCTTCGTCACTGTCTTCTTCGATCTCTTCGATATCTTCTTGGATCTCTTCCACGTCTTCGGCGATGTCCTCGATGTCTTCTTCGATCTCTTCGATATCTTCTTGGATTTCTTCCACATCACCAGCGATGTCTTCGATATCGGCAGTGTTTTTGTTGACGGACATCTGGATGAAGATCGATAGGTAGATTGCTTCGAGCGAAACGATGGTGGTAAGCACGAGGAGTACTCGATCAAACGTTATGCCAAAGAGTGGGAGGACAAATGCGATTGCAAACAAGACAGTGTGAGTGACGAGTGATGCAGTAGAACCGATCCATTTGGTTGCACGTGCTGCACTTTGTTCGAGTTTCAATTTGTTTTTGGTAGAGAGAGGCATGAGATGTTCGGAGTATAACAAATACTATTGTGAAAAAAAATCCCCGCACGATGAATCATTGTGCGGGGATAACACTAATTTTTTTGCAAAAGAGCTTTAAAACCAGGAACATTTCCAAGCAGGTAACAGGTGCGCCCACTGTTAGTTTTGGTAGGTTCAAAAACACGATTACTTGCTTGCTTTGTTAAGCGGTGTTCCTTTCGTTGCGCTTGCACTCCTTTACGGCGACGAAATTCTGCAAGGCTAATACCTACTGCTTTTGCATCCAGGAAGTCTTTTCTGTTTTGCTGGGCGGTTTCCATCTGAGCTGCAGTCATTCCGTAGAACCGGTTTTTTTGTAAACCCTCTCGTATTGTTACTGCTTTTTTAAGCAGGCTTGCAGGGAGTTCCTTAGGAACCGCTTTGCAGCATACCAAAAGGCGATTCCATTCAATCGCGGGCATAAGCGCTCCATGATCCAGTGTTTGTTTCCAGATCACATACCCGCCACGCGGCGTCATTAGAAAGCATGTGTTTTTGATGTTTACAATGAAGTTTCCATCGGCACCTACAAAATAGAGGCCCGAAATTGCTGTGGCTTTTTGTGTCATGGGTTGTTAATTTTTTTGCATTATATCATTTATATACAAAAAGTCAAGCAAGAGGGAATTGCATAAAATGGCAGGTTCTGGTATAGTTTGCCCATTATGCCACAAGATAATCTCATCAAATTGGTCAACAAAGAAACCGGTGAAGTCTACTGGTCTACCAAAAACCGCAAGAAGCTTGCAGACCGCAAGATCGAGCTCAAAAAGTTTAGCAAGAAGCTCAAAAAGGTCATCACCTTCAAAGAGTCCAAGAAATAAGCAAGTAGCCCGATCGGGGCTATTTTGCTATAGTGGGGGAGTTGCAAATAGAAAAGGGCGATTAGTTTAGTGGTAGAACGAAGGTCTCCAAAACCTTTGGTGTGGGTTCGATTCCTACATCGCCCGCCATTACTTGGCGTATTTTTTAAACCAGGTGCGTTGCCGTTTGGCGTAGTGCCAGATGGCGGTCTCGAGCTGAGTGAGCATCTCTTCTTTTGAAAGTTTGTTCTGTAGGTAGAGCGCGAGGTATCGATACTCGAGCCCGAGCGATTCGAGGCGTTTCCATGACAGTCCCTGGTCGTGGAGATCTCTCGCTTCTTTGACCATGCCAGCTTTCATTCGTTTGTAGAGGCGATCGTGGATGCGCTGTTTGAGTACATCGTCGGGGAAGTCGAGGTAGTGCCACTCTACCTCATATTTTTTGGTGCGCGTTCTTTTGGGGACAGAGCCGAGAGCTGTTGCGATCTCGATCGCGCGGATAATCCTCACGTTGTTTTTAGTATCGATAGTTTCGAGACGCTCAGGATCGAGCTTTTTTAATTCTTGTACCAATGCTTCTGTAGAGTACTTTTGTAATTTTTTGCGAAGAGTAGTGTTTGGCTTTACTTCGGGAAACGACGTTCCATACACAACCGCATCGATATAAAACCCTGTCCCGCCACAGATGATCGGCACTTTTCCTTTTTTCACTATAGCCTTGATCGCCTTGTCTGCGAGCCTGGCATACTGCGCGACTGTAAACGTACGCAGAGGGTTTGCGACATCGAGGAGATAATGAGGGACACCCTTCATTTCGCGTGTGGTGATTTTGCCCGAGCCGATATTGAGCCCTCGGTATACTTGTCGCGAGTCGGCACTGATAACTTCACCGCCAACTTCTTTGGCAAGCTGTACCGCGTAGTCTGATTTGCCGGTTGTGGTCGGGCCACAGATGACGATGACTTTTTGCATAGTGCCCGAAGAGAGACTTGAACTCTCACACCTTGCGGCATACGCACCTGAAGCGTACGTGTCTACCAATTTCACCATTCGGGCATGTACTGTGCCGGAAGAGAGACTTGAACTCTCAAGGGATTGCTCCCGGTCGATTTTGAGTCGACTGCGTCTACCATTCCGCCATTCCGGCCTAACAGGCTTATGATACAGGGCTTTTGGGGGATTGCAAGATAGGCCAACGGATAATACTTGACAGATTTTGTAAGGGGTGCTATACTTCATCTAACAGTACGTCATGTACTTTCACCAATTTAATAACGCTAAAATCATCGACGATGAAAAAGCACACATTCTTTTCCCCGCCGGGCAATGCATCCACTCGCAGTCAAAACCGTTTATTTTCGCAGAAAGCAGCCAATCATCCGGACACCGGTGAGCCGTACCACCAGGAAAAAGAAAAGAATCCCTGCTGAGCCTGCGGCCTGGGCGATGAGGTTTGTAGAGTAAGAGTATGATGAACATCGCCTGCCAAATGTTAAAAGCCCCCGAATTTGTTTCGGGGGTTATTTTTTATACAAAAAATTTCCATGCTATCATGTACGCATGTCAGAGCTGTATACCAACTCCATTTTCTTTATCGATGTCGACAAGATATCACCCAACCCATATCAAACACGCCGAGAATTTGAAGAAGGACCACTCAAAGATCTCTCAGAAAGTATCAGACAGTACGGCGTACTCCAGCCACTCGTCGTCTCACGTGTCGAAAAGGTAACACCTGAAGGAGGGCTCGTCACCGAGTATGAACTCATTGCCGGAGAACGACGACTACGCGCGTCCAAACTCGCAGGGCTCGCACAAGTACCTGCAATCATCCGCACCGGGGACGATGCGCTCATGAAGCTCGAGCTCGCCATCATCGAAAACCTCCAGCGTGAAGACATCAATGCAGTCGAGCGTGCACGCGCGTTTCAACGGCTTGTCGATGAGTTTAAGCTCACCCATACACAGATCGGACAAAAGGTCGGCAAGAGTCGCGAGTTTGTCTCAAACAGCATCCGCATCCTTGCACTTCCGTCTGAGATGCTCGACGCACTCTCTGCTGGCAAGATAAACGAAGGTCACACACGACCACTCATGATGCTCTCGACTCGTCCCGAAGAGCAACTGACGTTGTTCAAAGAAATCACCGTGCGCAAAATCTCAGTCCGCGAAGCAGAGCGTATCGCACGACGTATCGCAGTCGACAAAGTCCGCAAGAAACAGCTCATCCCTAGTGGTGACCTCATCGAGATCGAGCAAAAGCTCCAAGAAACGCTCGGTACTCGGGTACACATCGAACCGCGTGAACAGGGAGGCAAGATCACGATCGACTATTTCACCCCCGAAGATCTCGATACGATCATGCGAGCAATCAACACCGTAGAACCGCACAGAGAAACTCCTTCGCAGCAGGACACTCAACAAAGCTCAATAACTGATCTCGATGATCGCGACAAACAAGAAGTGAAGCAGTCAGAAGAAGATATCGACGAACTCTACAACATCAGAAACTTTTCACTCTAAGTGTGGGATTCGCTCAGGTAGTGACGGATCTTTTTGCGTGCAAAGCTTGTCTTGGCATAGTCGAGCCATTTGGTGCCAGGGTGTGCGTGTTTACTCGTGATGATTTCGACGATGTCGCCGTTGTGAAGCGCATCGCCGAGTGAGATCATCTTGCCGTTTGCTTTTGCGCCGCTCGCTCGATCACCAATCGCTGAGTGGACTGCATAGGCAAAGTCGATCGGGCTTGCGCCTTCAGGGAGGTCGATCACGTCACCTTGTGGAGTAAAGACAAAGATACGATTGGTGAAGAAATCGAGTTTGAGTTCTTCGAGAAATCGTGACGGATCACTCACAACACTGTGAAGCTCTTTGAGTTCGTCGATCCAGTTGAACTTTTTGCTTTTGACGACTGTGTTTCCAGTAAATTGAGATTCTTTGTAGGCAAAGTGTGAAGCGACACCCATCTCGGCTTCTTGGTGCATCTCGTGGGTGCGGATCTGGATCTCGACAACGCCATGCTCGGTGATGACCGTGGTGTGGATCGATTGATAGCCATTGGGTTTGGGAAGCGCAATGTAGTCTTTGATACGTTTGGGGATTGGTTTCCAGAGCATGTGGATGAGTCCCAGGACTTGGTAGCAGTCAGGGATGGTAGGGACAAGTACGCGCAGAGCGACGATGTCGTACACGAGTTCGGTGTTCCAGTGGTACTTGGCGAGTTTGCGATAGGTACTATAGGTGTGTTTGATGCGAGATGAGACTACAGCGCCACTGATCGCAAAATCCTTGAGTGTCTCGTCGATGCGAGTGTGTGCATACGAGATTGCTGTTTGTGATTCGGGGACGATTTCTGCCATGATGCTAGTTGTGCGTGCGTGTTCATCGGGATATGCATAGGGGAATGCATAGTCTTCGAGTCTACCCTTGAGTTCTTCCATGCCGAGACGCCCTGCGAGTGCGGCGTGGACTTCGATGGTTTCGAGGGCGATACGGCGACGCTTGTCAGCACGGACGTGCTCGAGCGTCGCCGCGTTGTGCAGTCTATCGGCGAGTTTGATGATCAGGACGCGGAGGTCTTCGGCTATTGCGACGAAAAATTTGCGCAAGCTTTCGACATGGCGATCTTTGCCTTGGTACTTGAGTTTGCCGAGTTTGGTGACGCCTTTGACGAGAAAGAGTACTGATTCACCAAACAGATCTCGTATCTCTTGCTCTGTTGCATCCGTGTCTTCGAGCGTGTCGTGAAGCAGTGCGCCGATGATCGTATCGACATCCATGCCGAGTTCGGCACAGTTTTTCGCAACAGCAACGACGTGTTCGACATATGGTTCACCACTATTGCGTTTCTGTCCTTCATGGTATTTGCGTGCAAACTCATATGCTTGCATGGTGCGCATGCGATCAGTGTCGGTGAGAGGGTGTTTGATGAGATTTAGGAGTTCTTCCATAGTCTGTATCATACTCATCTCGGAGTATGAGGCAACTTAGGAGGTAGGTTTCTTTTGAAATCCACGTGGTTTTTTGGGAGTATTGAGGAGCTCCATCGCTTGGTCAAAGGTGATGGTGTACGGATCAAGTGGTTTCTTGATAGAGCGGAAATTGCGGTCGTGGCCGACATAGGGGCCAAAGCGTCCGACGTTGGCAATGACATCGACGCCGTCGTCAGGGTGCTGACCGAGTGTGCGAGGCAGCGCAAGGTAGTGGAGCGCCATCTCGAGCGTGACCGTGCTTGGATCGACGTCTTTGGGGATCGATGCCATTTTGGGTTTAGCGACAAAACCTGCCTCAGAAATAAGTGATCCCTGGTCTGCAGAACTCGCTATAGGCTCAGACAGGCTTCGACCAGGAACCACTTTTTCTTCGTCAGGTTTTTTCTTTTTTGACTTTGTCTTCTTTGGTGCAAGTCTACCAAGCTGCACATACGGACCAAAGCGTCCGACTTTGGTGAATACCGGAAGCTGTGTGTGTGGATCGATGCCGATTGGTTCATCTGCCTTGATCTCAGTACCATCGAGCATGAGCGCGCCATCACAATCTGGATAGCGGTCGCATGAGAGAAACTTGCCGCCACGGCCGAGTTTGACGAGCATACCTGATCCACACTTAGGGCATGTAAACTTTGGATCAGCTTTTTCGAGGATGGTTGCCTTGTCGAGTTTGTCTTTTGCTTTGACGTCTTTTGAAAATGGGCCGTAGAAATCCTTGAGTGTCTTTATATAGTCTTTGTCGCCATTTGCAATGTCGTCGAGATTGTTTTCCATATCTGCAGTAAAGGTGTCGTTGATGTACTCCATAAAGTTTTGCTCGAGAAACGTCGAGACGACTTCACCGGTATCGGTTGGTTTGAGTGATCTGCCAATCTTTTCGATATAACCGCGCTCTTCGATCGTGCGGATGATAGCAGCGTATGTCGATGGGCGGCCGATGCCGCGCGCTTCGAGTTCTTTGACAAGTCCTGCTTCTGAGTATCTGTTGGGTGGTTCGGTTTGCTTTTCGAGATCGGTGAACTTGAGAAGGGTAAGTGGTTCGCCGACACCCATCTTGGGAAGCTCGACGTCTTCACCGCGCGCATCGGGGTCTGCAACGAGCCATCCAGGGAACAATACCTGACTACCAGTGACGGTGAAGTCGGGGATACTGTCAGTTGTGACATTTCCAACTACACGAGTTTTGAGGAGCTTGGCATCAGCCATCTGACTCGATACAGTGCGTTCCCAGATGAGCGCATAGAGTTTCTTTTGCTCATCGGTTGTACCCGCTGAGAGTTTTTCGACATGCGTTGGGCGGATCGCTTCGTGCGCTTCTTGGGCGTTTTTTGCTTTGGTTTTGTAGGTGCGGACTTCGAGGTACTCTGCGCCGTACTTTTTCTCAACGATTGTGGCGATCGAGGCAACTGCTTGTTTGCTCAGTGTGGTCGAGTCCGTGCGCATGTACGAGATATGCCCTGCTTCATAGAGCTTTTGTGCGACCTGCATGGTGCGTGATGGAGAAAACCCAAGGCGTGATGATGCTGCTTGCTGCAGAGTAGAGGTGGTAAATGGCGCGCGCGGGCTTCTTTTTTGTTCTGATTCTTTGATGTCTTTGATTACCCAACTTTCTTTGTTTGCGATTGTGATGACGCGATCGACTTCGGTGCGATTACGAGGTTCTTCTGTACATGAGAGCGTGATAGTTGCGCCAGATTTTGTTTTGAAGTCAGCTGAGAGTGCCCAATATGTTTCTGGGATAAATGCACGGATTTCTCGTTCGCGTTCGACGAGGATACGGAGCGCGGGCGACTGCACGCGTCCTGCAGAGAGACCGTAGCGCACCTTTTTCCAAATCACTCCCGAGAGATCGTAACCCACGAGTCGATCAAGTACACGTCGCGCTTCTTGTGCTTTGCGCAAGTTGGTATCGATATCGCGCGGATGTGTGAGCGCTTCGGTCACTGCTTCTTTGGTGATCTCGTTGAACGTCACACGCGAGATCGGAGATTTGACTTTTTTGTCAGCCTTGAGGAGTTCGTGGATGTGCCATGCGATCGCTTCTCCTTCACGGTCCGGGTCAGTTGCGATCACTATCTCTTTTGCTTTTTCGGCAAGTGATTGGAGTTCGTGGACAACTTTTTCTTTGCCTTTGCTGATCTCGTAGTGTGGGACAAATCCTTTTTCAATATCGATTGCTTTTTTGTTGGATTTGGGAAGGTCTCGGATATGTCCAACAGACGCGCGCACGGTATATGCGCCATCGAGGTATTTCTCGATAGTCTTTGCTTTGGATGGGGACTCTACGATGAGGAGCTTCATATATATAATAGAGCAGTAGTACCACGCGAGGATATTTTTGGCAAATAACGCGCTTAGCGGATACGTTCGATGAGACCAAGTGTTTCGCGAATGACGCCTTTGATCTCAAGTGTCGAAAAGATAATGTTTGCGCTCACGATATCGAGTCCGAGAGCTGTAACTATGTCGTCTTTGTTTGTGGGTTGTGAGAGTATCGAGAGGACGCGCTGTTCGTCTGGGGTGAGCGCAAGATGCTCTGATATATCCTCGGTTGATTTTGCCGCAAAGCCAAGCTCGCTGAGTATATCGCTGACATCGGTGATCGGTACTGCGCCAAGCCTGAGTAACCAGTTGGCGCCGACTGATGTAGGGCTTGTGATAGGACCGGGGACTGCCCCGACTGTTTTGTTGTACTCAGTTGCAAGACGTGCGGTGATGAGTGTACCTGACTTTTCTCCCGCTTCGATCACAATAGTGATATCTGAGATACCCGCCTCGAGTCTGTTGCGTCGAGGAAATGTCCAGTGTGCACCACGAGTGTCATCAGGGTACTCCGATAAGAGTGCGCCACCTGCATCTAGTATCTCGCGCGCGAGTGCGCGGTGTTGTGCAGGGTGAAGCGCTTTCCAATCAAGTCCTGATCCAGGAAATGCGATAGTAGGAAGTCCTGCATCGAGTGCTGCCCGGTGTGCGATCGCATCGATCCCAATCGCAAGTCCTGAGACGATAGTGACAGGGTACCCCGCAAGTCCGCGTACGAGCATCTCGCAGACGTGTTTGCCATAGCTACTGTATCCGCGACTGCCGACGATCGTGACAAATTTCGTCCCTTGAGACTTTGCGAGTGACCCACGCATCCGCAATGCGCGTGGAGGCTGAGGGATATGTGCGAGCTGAGGAAATGCGTCGAGCGGCTCGATATCGATGATTGGGTATGGGTCCATATGTGCACCATGATAGCTCTACCACTTCAAGAAAATCTAAAGATGCGCTATAGTGTCCCATATGCTAGATATCAAATTTATCAAAGAGAATCCCGAGATCATCAAAGAAGCGGTTCGCAAAAAGCACCTCTCGTTTGATGTCGACGCACTCCTAGCGCTTGAAGAAAAGCGCGCTATTGCCCAAAAGGCGTTTGAAGCGGCTCGTACCGAGCAAAATAAACTCTCCGATGAGATCCCCAAAGCTACCGATCCGGCAGCCCGTGCCAAGCTCATCGAGTCGCTCAAACCACTCAAAGAATCCGTCCAAAAAGCTGAAGAAGAAGCAAAAGCTATCACGCGAGAATGGCAGCTCATGATGATGCAGGTACCCAACATCCCGGACATGTCAGTCCCAGAAGGAGAAAGTGATGCGCAAAACGTGGAGCATCATGTGTGGGGAGAACAACCTGTGTTTGGTTTCCCAGTCAAAGACCATGTGGCGCTCATGGAGTCGCTCGGCATGGCAGACTTTGAAAAGGGGGCAGAGGTTGCGGGGTTTCGAGGATACTTTTTGAAAGGAGATGGTGCGCTCCTTGAGTTTGCACTTCATCAGTTTGTCGTTGATCATTTCCGCACCAAAAAGCAGGACTACACGATGATGATCGTCCCATCACTTGTGCGCAAACAAACACTCATGGGTACGGGGTATCTCCCTGGTGGTGAAGATGATCTCTATCAGACACAAGATGAAGATTTCCTTTCGGGTACCGCAGAAGTTGCAACGATGAGCTACTTTGCAGATACAGTCATCGATCCAAAAGACTTTCCTATCAAGCGTCTTGCGTTTTCTCCAGCGTTTCGTCGCGAGGCAGGAAGTCATAGTAAAGACACTAAAGGACTCTTTCGTGTACACGAGTTTCGCAAATTTGAACAAGTGATTCTCTGTGAAGCAAACCATGAGACGTCGGTGAAGTATCACGAAGAGCTCCTTGGAAATGCAGAAGAGATCCTTCAGGCGCTCGGACTCCACTATCATGTGGTGGTCAACTGTGGTGGCGATCTCGGACTTGGTCAAGTCAAAAAGTACGATATCGAAGCATGGGTGCCGTCACAGCAAACGTTTCGTGAGACACATTCATGCTCGTATTTCCATGATTTCCAAACGAGACGACTTAACATCAAGTATAAAGATGCAGATGGCAAGCTTCGCTATGCGCACTCGCTCAACAATACTGCGCTCGCGATGCCGCGCATCCTCCAACACATCGTCGAAAACTACCAGCAAGCCGATGGTCGTATCCGTGTGCCTGACGTACTCAAACCATATATCGGCAAAGATATACTAGGCTAAGGTATGTACCAGCGATCGTACCATGAACGCGTGCTCAAACATGACGGTCCAGCACCGGTCCCGCGTATCTCATGGAAAAAGATCATATACATTGCAAGCGGACTTGCTGTTGCGGTAGGGATCATCTGGTGTATCAAAACACCACGATTTCAAATCACACAGGTGTCAGTACAAGGCGCCAACGTTGCCGATCCTACCGAACTTTCACAGTTTGTGCTCGACCAGCTTGATGGTCGGTACTTCTACTTTTTCCCAAAGACAAGTGTAGTACTTGTTTCTCCTGACAACCTCGCTCGAGCAATCAATCTGCAATACCCACGGTTTCGCTCGGTTGTTGTCAATCGTGATTCGATGCGGTCGCTCAAGGTCACTGTCGATGAGTATAGTGGACTGTACTTGTGGTGTGATAGTGATGAGGTGTGTTCGTTTATGGATGAGACAGGTACCGTGTTTGCAGATGCGCCGTATTTCTCAGGAAGTGCATATCTCAAAGTCTACAAAGGAGATCGTGGGACCTATCCGTTTAGTGCACTCACTCAGGATGAGACTACTCGCATCACACATATATATGAACAGCTTCGCGCGATCGATATCGACCCTATCTCGATAAGCTTTGATACACCACAGACGTTGCGCGTTGTCTTTGTCCACAAAGGAGTGCGTGCTCGGATACTGTTTGATCCAAGTAAAGATATCGACACACAACTCGAAGTGCTCTATAGTGGCTTGCGTACGCAACCACTCGCGTCGATGTACCACAGCTCTACCCAAGTACTTGAGTATCTCGATGTACGATTTGATAACAAGCTCGTGTATAAATTTCAATAATGAATTTTTGGAAACAACTACAACAAACAAAACGTCCCTTTTTCTGTGTCGCACCGATGGCAGATGTCACTGATGCTGCGTTTCGCAGACTCATCGTCAGGTACGGCAAGCCTGATGTCATGTGGACAGAGTTTGTCTCTGCCAATGGACTCATGAGTGGTGGTCGAGAGGTGCTCGCGCGTGATCTCGTGTATACCGAGAGTGAGCGTCCGATTGTCGCGCAGCTGTTCTCTAGTGATCCGGTCATGATGGAAGGCGCGGCAAAACTTGCCGCAGAGCTCGGGTTCGATGGTATCGATATCAACATGGGCTGTCCTGACAAAACGATCGAAAAGCAAGGTGCTGGAGCTGCGATGATCAAAGATCCGGCCGCGGCGATAGCGGTCATCGCCGCTGCACGACGCGGTATCGCCGCGGCCGGCCGCACCATCCCGCTCTCAGTCAAAACACGTGTCGGGTATAACAGTGTGCAGATCGATGAGTGGATCCCGATGATACTTTCGGCAGGTGTCGACGCGCTCACGGTGCACGCACGCACACGCAAAGACCTTTCCAAAGTCCCGGCGCAGTGGGACTATCTCAAACAAGTCGTCGCGCTACGCGACAAGCTTGCACCCGATACCGTTATCATCGGCAACGGAGATGTGACGAGTCTTGCAGATGGTCGTGTCAAAGCTATGCAGAGCGGTGTCGACGGCGTCATGGTCGGTCGTGCACTCTTTGGCAATCCGTGGTTTTTTGATCCGACTCGTGAGGTGGTAGCGACACTTCCCAAGCGATCGGTTTTTTACAAGATTCCTCTCATTGGCAAGTATTTTGAAACCAAACGCAAAGCGCCTGTATCTGCAACGCGTCCGATCACGATCAGGGAACGACTCACGGTACTCGTCGAGCACAGCAAACTGTTTGAAGAGCTGCTTGGCGACATCAAATCATTTGCCATCATGAAAAAGCATTTCAAAGCATACTGCACCGGATTTCCTGGCGCCAAAGAGCTTCGTATGCAGCTCATGGAAACAAACGGGAGTAGAGAGGTTGAGCGACTTGTACAAGAGTTTCTGCTACAATAGTGCCCATGGAAGACCAGGTCCTCTATCGCAAATACCGACCTCAAGACTGGGATACCGTCAGGGGGCAGGAGCACATCGTCTCAGTGCTCACTGACTCTATCGAACGAGAAACGTTTTCTCATGCGTACCTGTTTACCGGATCTCGTGGTACGGGCAAAACCTCGATTGCGCGTATCTTTGCCAAAGCACTCGGCACCAACCCCGAAGACATCATCGAGATAGACGCTGCATCCAACAGAAGTATCGACGACATCCGCGAGCTCCGCGCTGCGGTACGTGTGCTGCCGTTCTCATCACGGTTCAAGGTCTACATCATCGACGAGGTACACATGCTCTCCAAGGATGCATTTAACGCACTCCTCAAGACACTCGAGGAACCACCTGCACACGTCATCTTTATCCTTGCTACCACCGAGCTTGCCAAAGTCCCCGAGACCATCCTCTCACGGTGCCAGGTCTTTTCGTTTCGCAAGCCATCACAAAAAGTCCTTACTGATATGGTGACCACAATCGCTCGCGATGAAAAGTACACGATCGAGCCCGATGCCGCAGGACTTGTCGCATTTCTTGGTGATGGATCGTTTCGCGATACACTTTCGACACTGCAAAAGGTCTTTTCGACAAGTCCCAAGCGCGCAATTACTCGAGAGGTGGTCGAGTCAGTGACTGGTGCACCAGCGCTCACAACCATCAGCGAGCTCTACGAGGCGCTTATCGATCGAGACCTCGACCGTGCATACCAAGTACTCACTCGTGCGGGAGAGCATCACACCGACATGATGCTCCTTGCGCAGCTCCTCCTTGCGACGATGCGGCTCTCGCTCATGTATCGCTATGCGCCGAGTATGCGCGATGCCGTTACCGCTGATCACGCAGAGGACTATGTTGAGCTCATCAAACGCGGCGCAGTCCAAGGTGCCGATGCGATCTCGAGCCGAAGTATCATCGCGCTCATCACTGCGGTTGAGCGTATCGCGTACGCATCGGTCCCGACACTCCCGCTCGAGCTTGCGTTCATCGAGATGATCGGAGCGGAGACTTCCAAAGCGTAGGGAAGTATGGTATAAAATGCGCACACATTGGGGTGTCGTCTAATGGTAAGACATCAGCGTCGAGCCTGCGAGACATACAATAGTGGTCCTGAGTTCTCAGGATAGTGAAGCTGGGAACAGTGAGTAAAAACAAATACATTGGGGTGTCGTCTAATGGTAGGACATCAGGTTTTGGTCCTGAGTATTGAGGTTCGAGTCCTTGCACCCCAGCAA
>CAYZSX010000002.1:0-57529 GCA_964481155.1 uncultured Candidatus Saccharibacteria bacterium | reverse complement strand
TTCGCCAATTAAAAAGGTACGCGAGCTGGGTTCAGACCGTGAGGAAGTGAAAAGTTTTATCATTGTAGTGTACGGAACGAAGGGTTACGACTCTTGTTTGCGTGATACTCATGAGTTCAAGTCTCTTTTGACTGACTCACCGTCTGAATCCTTGAGGAAATTTTTTGAAATGTTTTTTATAAAAACATTCACATATAAAATATGTTTTAGTCTTTTCGTCTAATAAGGTTAAAGCTCGTGTGTTTTTCTGCAAAAGCACATGAGAGAAAGATAGTAATAAAGAAACCAATCAGTTACGGCGGTCATATACAGCGATGTATATGTACATGCTCAACTAATATCGGAAGAATCCAAATTTATTTGGACAATTCCGAGGGAATCTGTGGTATATTAAGGATATGGAAAATATCGAAAAAATTCAAAATAATTCTGAAACTAAAACTAATTCTTATGAAGGAGTTTATACGGACATTAGTCAGTACATATATCTTCGCGGAAAATTCAAAGCAAAGGAAGAATTAACTCCAGAGCAAGACGCCGAAAGAATTCGTTTAGAGGATGAATTAGAAAGATTGAAAAACCATCTTACACAGAACCTCTAGAGACTACAACCACGTTGAGCTTCTCAATTTATTTTGAGAAGAAGATATAGTCCATTCCATTTGGTAACAAATGAAAAGAAGCGTAAGACAGGTTGGTCTCCTATCTACTGCAGGCGTTGATACTTGAAGAAGTTCGCTCCTAGTACGAGAGGACCGGAGTGAACGAACCTCTGGTGTACGGGCTCTAGCGCCAGCTGGACCGCCCGGTAGCTATGTTCGGAATGGATAACCTCTGAAAGCATCTAAGAGGGAAGCCAGTTCTAAGATAAGGTATCGTTTGAGGGCCGTGAGAGATGATCACGTTGATAGGCACTAGGTGGAAGCGCAGCAATGCGTTGAGCCAAGGTGTACTAATTGCCCAAGTCCTATTAGGAAATCTGGAAATCATAATCCGCCAGCCGGCGGAAAAAAATAAATATTCGAGCGCACTGTCTTGGTGGTTTGTCGCAGGGGTCACACCTCTTCCCATTCCGAACAGAGAAGTTAAGCCCTGTAGAACCGATGATACTTGCAACAGCAGGGAAAGTAGGTAGCTGCCAGGACTGTGCGCTTGAACTTGTTCAATCACACAACAAAACACTGCCCGCAAGGGCGGTTTTTTGTTATACTTGGTCGATATGACTTGGGCACAGCGGCGCAAACTTGCGTATGTGATGGGGGTACTACTGGTACTCGTAGGACTACTTGCGCTTGTCGTTAGACAGACAACCAAAGTTGCGCCGACCTGTTATGATGGCAAGCAAAACCAAGGAGAGGTTGGTATCGACTGTGGTGGTCCTTGCACATTTTATTGTCGCGATGAGCTCGCCGATCCCAAAGTGCGGTGGGTGCGTACGTTTGAGATCAGGCCAGGTATCGTGCATGCAGTAGCATATATCGAGCACACGTATCCGACCGCTGCAGCGCGTACGATGCGCTATAGTTTCAAACTCTATGACGACAAAAACACGCTCATTGCTGAGCGTACCGGATCGACGTTTGTAGGTCCTATGGGCCGCACCGCTATCGTTGAGACGCTTATCAAGACTGGTAACGTTGCGCCTGCACTTGTACGGTTTAGTGTGATACCACCGCTTCCATGGGAAAAGATCCCTGCGAGCTACTCACAAGTTGTGATCAAAACTGATCGCACGGCGCTCGAGTCACTCACCGATAGCACGAGACTCACTGCGACAATCGACAACACGAGTCGTACAAGTTTCCGCGATGTGGATGTGGTGGCTATCTTGTACGATGCAGATGACAACGCTGTCACGGCATCCAAGGCATACCTCAAAACTCTCCCAGGTCAGAGTGCTCAACAGGTAGTCTTTACGTGGCCATTTGCTATGCCCGTGCCGATCGAACGTATCGAGGTGATCCCTCGAGTCAACCCGTTTACTTCCAAAGCATTATGATGAAACGAAGCGGCAGACTTACTGCGCGGACTGATTGGATACTCATTGCCTCGATCCTCCCAATGGTGCTTGGAGGGCTTGCAACTATGACAAGCTTTGGAGGAGAGGTATCGTTTTTTAGTAAGCAACTTTTGTGGATAGGTATCGGACTTGGGTTAGTGTGGACTATATCGCGATCTGACGTGCGGTTTTTTAGAGATTCACGGTACGTGATGATACTCTACGGGATCTCACTTGCACTTCTTGTCCTCGTGCTTCTCGTGGGCAAGACGGTCAAGGGTGCGCAGAGCTGGTTTAATTTTGGAGGATTTTCATTTCAACCAACTGATCTTGTCAAACTCGTAGTGATTGCGGTGCTTGCCAAATACTTTTCGCGAAGACATGTCGAAATTAAACGGATCAAACACCTCCTTGTTTCAGCGCTGTATGTTTTGGTGCCGGTTGGATTTATCATGCTTCAGCCAGACTTTGGTTCTGCGATGGTGCTTATGGCGCTCTGGCTTGGTATGGCGCTCGTTGCAGGTATATCCAAACGACATATTATGATTGTGGGCGGAGTTGCAATCGTTGCCTTTGCGATTGCGTGGTTTGCACTCTTTAAGCCATACCAAAAAGCTCGTATCCAGACGTTCATCAACCCAACTGCAGATATCAGGGGAAGTGGGTACAATGCGTACCAGTCGGTGATCGCGGTGGGTTCTGGGGGATTGCTTGGCAAAGGCTTTGGGTACGGGACTCAAAGCAGACTCAACTACTTGCCCGAGTATGAGACAGACTTTATCTTTGCTGCGTTTGCCGAAGAGTGGGGACTTGTGGGAGCGCTCATTATCATCGCCGCATTATGCGTGTTTTTGTGGCGAGTACTACTGCATGCACGGCGAGGTGCGTCCAACTTTGAGACGCTCTTTTGTGCGGGGTATGCGATCGTGATATTTAGTCACGTCGTCGTCAACGTCGGGATGAACATCGGTATCATGCCAGTCACTGGTATCCCACTCCCGTTTATGAGCTACGGGGGATCGCACTTACTCGGAGAGTGTATCGGGCTTGGTATGATATTATCGATGGCTCGGTACGAGAGAGCGATCCATCCAGATGATATCAACAACGAGTTTCTTGGCTATGCATAATCTCAATCTTACATTGCTTTATATCATCAACGGCGTTGCCGGTACGTATAGTAGTGTCGATACTGCAGTGTTGTTTTTGACAAACAACCTTGCATATATCGTTTGTATTGGGGTTGCGATATATATGGTGATATGGCACCCTCTCAAGGTACAAGACCTCCAAGATCGATTACGTGCATTTCGTCAGAGCATCCTCTTTGTGTTTTCGGTGCTCACTACAGTGGTAGTAGTACAAGCAATCAAGGTCATAATCGCACTTCCTCGACCGTTTCAAGTGCTCGCATCAATCAACGCACTTGCCCCATATGAGAGTGGGTATTCTTTTCCTTCGGCACATGCAGCAATCACTGTAGCAATCGCTACGGCAACATTTTTTTACCATCGTCGATTGGGTATTATACTCTACATTTTTGCTCTGATTGTTGCGCTTTCGCGTATATATGTCGGTGTACACTATCCGATTGATGTTGTTGCAGGGGCAGTTCTTGGCTGGGGGATAGCTTACATACTCCATCGAGTTACAACACACGTAGAGGTTGCTGACCAGTCCAAAACGAGCTAGAATGCTCCCACATATGATACAAAAAAGAATCATCGCAGGCGCAATCATTGTAGTTGGCGCACTGCTCGCGATACTCCTCTTGCGATCAATCAAGCCAGGACACACCGATATCGTTGCACGACACCCGTTTCGCCTCGGACTAGATCTCTCAGGAGGATCGTACCTTCTCTACAAAGCAGATGTGAGCCAGCTTGCCCCTGGACAAATCGATGATTCGATGGATGCGCTTCGTGATGTGATCGAGCGACGTATCAATGCGTTTGGTGTAGCTGAACCTGTCATCCAGGTGCAGACAAGTACGCTCGGTGGTGCCAAAGAGCACCGTCTCTCGGTAGAGCTCCCTGGTGTCACTGATATCAATGAAGCTATCAAGACAATCGGCCAAACACCGTTTCTCGAATTTCGAATCCAGTCTGATACGCCAACAAAAGCGTCAGTTGGAAAAGATGGTGTAGTTGATCTTTCGGCAGCACAAAACTTTGTCCCAAGTGGGCTCGATGGCAAATACTTGAAACGTGCACAAGTTGTCTTTGAACCCAACACTGGTGAACCACAAGTGTCACTGCAGTTTAACGATGAGGGTGCAAAACTCTTTGAAAAAATCACGAGTGAAAACATTGGCAAAGTGATCGCAATCTATCTCGATGGGTCAGTTATCTCTGCGCCAGTGGTACGCGAAGCGATTTCAGGTGGTGAAGCACAAATCTCAGGAAGCCTCACTCCACAAGAAGCAAAGCAACTCGTTGGACGTCTCAACTCAGGTGCGCTCCCTGTCCCTATCTCACTCATCTCAACACAAACAATCGGTGCCTCCCTTGGTGCAGAAGCAATCCATGCAGGAGTACGTGCGGCACTTATCGGGTTTGTCTTGATCGCGCTCTTTCTCATCATGTGGTATCGGTTGCCAGGAGTGGTTGCAGTACTTGCGCTTGCACTCTATATCGTGATCACACTACTTTTGTACAAATTTATCCCGGTGACGCTCACCGCAGCGGGTATCGCAGGATTTATCATTTCCATCGGTATGGCGGTTGATGCAAACATTCTTATCTTTGAGCGTATGCGTGAGGAGCGCGCGCGTGGCAAATCAAATGCTGAAGCAATCGCTGCGGGGTTTGATCGAGCATGGTTTTCGATCCGCGATGCCAACACAGCGAGCTTGATCATCTCGGTGATTCTGTTTTGGTTCGGTACATCACTTATCAAAGGGTTTGCGCTCACACTCGGGCTCGGAGTGATCGTCGCACTCTTTTCAGCAATCAGTATCACCAAGCTTTTCCTTCAAGCACTCCCGACACTTGAGCGCAGCAAACTTGGACGAGTACTCTTTAGTAGCGGATTTCATTTCTAGTATATGTTTGTCATCAAATACAAAACGTTTTTTATCACCCTTTCAGCACTGTTTGTCCTTGCAGGCATTAGCGCGGCAGCGGTATTTGGACTACCGCTCGGCATTGACTTTAAGGGTGGATCACAGGTACAGGTTCTCTATACACAAGAGCGTCCAGATGCTCCACAAATCAAGACCCTTCTTGCTCAAGCAGGGTTTACTGAAGCAACTGTTCAGCCAACAGGAGAGCGCGGCATCATCATCAAAACACAATCACTTACAGAATCGCAAAAACAAGCACTTGTTGCTGCGCTCGGGACTGGGGTGACAGAGCAGGGAGTCACCACGATCGGTCCTTCGGTTGGGGCAGAACTCAAACACAAAGCAGTGCTCTCTATCATTCTTGTCCTTTGTGCAATTATTTGTTTTGTTGCGTATGCATTTCGCAAAGTATCTCGACCGGTATCTTCATGGAAATACGGACTTGCGGTCATCATCGCACTCATCCACGATATCGCGATCCCGCTTGGTGCGTTTGCGGTGATCAGTCATCTGAAAGGGGTCGAAGTTGATACACTGTTTGTGGTAGCACTCCTTACAACACTTGCGCTTTCTATCTCAGATACTATCGTGGTGTTTGATCGTATCCGTGAGCACCTCAGTACTGATGCCAAAAAAGGTAAACCCTTTGAAACAATTGTTGGAGAAAGTCTCAATGAAACGTTTGCTCGATCGATCAATACATCTCTCATGGTGCTTGTCATGGTAGTCACACTTGCAGTTGTTGGTCCCAAGAGTACGCAACTCTTTGCGACCGTGCTTGCGATCGGTATGTTTTTTGGGACATACTCATCGATTTTCCTTGCGAGTCCGCTTCTTGTGTTGTTTGAACGTATGCAAAAAACAAAAGCGTGATAGTCAAAACCGCTCCGATATCGGAGCGGTTTTGCTATACTACAAAGACATGTTGCATACCAAGGTTGTACACCATATCACAGACCATATTGCTCCCACTGGGCGCAACGGGTTTATTCCTCGGTTGCTTTGTGAGCGAGCAGTATGGGCGATCCTCGGAGCAAGCATCTCACTTTTTGGATTTACACAGTTTTTGCATATATCTAGCTATCAGCGCGTGCAAGCAGAACTCTATCCTCACACAGTACTTGCGCGTATCAACCAAGATCGAAGTGCGCTTGGACTTGATCCGCTTTCGATAAATCCCGCACTTGAATATGCAGCAACACTCAAGGCAAGCGATATGGTTGCGTACAATTACTTTTCGCATACTTCTCCAACAGGTACTCCTTTGTGGCACTGGCTTGACCAAGCAAGCTACACGTTTACGCATGCAGGAGAACAGCTTATCGCGGATGCCACACACCCTTCTCTTGATCAAGAAGTAGTACTCAATCCAGAATTTACCGAAATAGGTATCGCAACAGTTCAAGGGGGACGTGATGGTGTACCCGCACTGTATGGTGTCGCGATATTGGGAACCCCTGCGTACAGGCAGGTGGCAGGCAAGTCAGTTACTGCCGATCCTATTCGGATTGTTGATGAGAGTGAGCGGTCTATATCGATCAAAAACATAGATCCTGCGTTGGCCACACGTGAGACTGTTTCAGCACCACTTGATACCAAAAGTTCATGGTTTAGCAAATTTTTGCTTCGGATAGATCGACACATCGGTACTGTACTTGAAGGTATCATCGTGCTCATCATCCTTGCGCTTACTGGACTAAGTACGAGACAGGTACAACGACATCATCACAAGCATATGGCCTACGGCGTACTTATGGTGATCATCCTCACATCACTCTTATTTGTTGGTAGGATGGGGGTATTTGCTGAGACCTCTTCGAGTCAAGCGGTGTTTCGATACCTAGAGTTTTAAAATAAATAACCCTCGAAAGAGGATTATTTTTTAAATAAAAGTATTAATATCCCAAGCAATACTGCCTGAAAGGTTCTTTTGTTTGCTTGTAGTCACTGGATGCAAGCAAACATGTACTCTTGCGCATCTTTCATAATAAGGTCTTTTGCAATATAATTACATTTTATACTTATTTGTCAATCCTCTCAAAAGGAGTATACTTACAAATATGACTATAGTATTCATCATTTTAGGCATTATTGTTTTGTGGTTTATCGCTTCGTACAACGGGTTTGTGCGGGTGCGCAACCGCGTACAGGAGGCATGGGCAGACATCGAGGTACAGCTCAAGCGTCGCTATGATCTCATCCCCAACCTTGTAAATACGGTCAAAGGCTACGCGACCCACGAAAGTACTGCATTTGAAAAGGTAACCGCTGCACGTGCAGCTGCGATGGGTGCAACGACGACCGCTGATCATGCACAAGCTGAGAACATGCTCACTGGCGCGCTCAAGTCACTCTTTGCAGTATCTGAAGCGTACCCAGACCTCAAGGCAAACACCAACTTTGTCGAACTCCAACGTGAGCTCGCCGACACTGAGAACAAGATCCAGGCAGCACGACGCTTTTACAACGGCAATGTCCGAGACTACAACACGCGCCTCCAGGTATTTCCAGCAAATATGATCGCAAACATGTTTGGGTTTACTGCATCAGAATTCTTTGACATCGACGACAACGGCGTAGAAAGTCAGCCGGTAGAAGTGAAGTTTTAACTATGATCACTCCGGCGCTCATCACCTTTATCAAATCAGAACTACAAAAAGGTAAAGATCGTGACACGATCAAGGCTGAGCTTGCGCAGGGAGGGGGATGGAGTATCGTCGACATTGCGGAAGCATTTGCCGCGATAGATCTCGAACCTACCGCAGGGCAGGCCGGTACTAGTGCATCTCAATCAAAAAAAGCCCACAAGACCGTTCGCCTCATCTGGGTCATCGTACTCATGCTCCTTGCAGGATACACAGGCTGGTGGATACGAGATAGGCAACAATTTTTCCAGTTTCCAATACCGTTTGTACGTTCATAGACATGGCAACCATCTACACCCACAAATCACAAAACATCACCAAGACATGGCTCCTTGTCGGGGTGTTTTTTGTTTTTGCTGTACCGGTACATGCAGAAGTCATTAAAAGCTTTGACTCACAGATAATGGTAAACAAAGATGCGAGTGTTTCAGTTGTTGAAACGATTGTTTACGACAGTGAAGGAATAAATAAACACGGTATCTATCGCGATATAACACCACAAAATGCGAAAGGCGAAATGATGAAGATACGAGATATTTCTGTAGCTGATGTGTCTGGCGTAGTATATCCATGGCAGCAACAAAAAAATAATGGCGACGTCCGACTCAAGATCGGTGATCCAAATAGTACATTTACCGGAGAAAAAACATATATTGTTCGCTACACGGCGACGAATGCAATCTCATATTTTGATGGGTACGATGAGATTTATTGGAACGCAACTGGTAACAATTGGCCCTTTGTTATTAAAAAAGTAACTGCTTCTGTTTCCTTGCCTGAGGGTGTAACAGCGCTTCAGGAAGCATGCTACGTAGGTGCAAAAGGAAGCACGATGCCGTGCAGACTACATAATGGATTTACCGCATCAAACCTTATTGTAGGCGAAGGGCTTACGGTCGCTGTCGGATTTCCAAAAGGTGTAGTTGTACCTTATATACCAACGACCAAAGATAAGATTATGGATCTGATAGGTCTCTGGTGGCCGGTGGTTATTCCGATCAGTGTGTTTATATACATGTTCAGCAAATGGTATCGCAAAGGTCGCGATGCGAAAGGGCGGGGAGTGATCGTGCCGGAGTATGATGTAATTGACAACCTCACACCGATCGAAGCAGCGGTGATTATAGATCAGACGTTTAATGGAAGAGCAATTATTGCGCAAATACTTTCGCTTGCAGTAAGAGGTTATATCAAGATTACACAGACAGAAGAAAAGAAAGGTATCGGTAAAAAAAATGACTATATACTTGAGCTTACAAAGATACTAGATAACTCATTGAGTTCTTTTGATGTATCTCTGCTTCAAGAAGTATTTCAATCCGGCATGAATGTTGGAACATCTGTATTGCTCTCAAGTAACCACAGCCTCTATGGTATTACTCACTCACTCACAAGAAGTGTCAAAGAAAAGCTTGTTGCCCAAGAATATTACACCAAAGATTTTATTGAACGCTCTTTCCGGGAAAAGATTTCTCTTACAAGTAAACAAATAGGAATTTTTGCAGCATTTACAGGATTGACCGTTCTATTCTTTAGATCGTCGTTGGCAAATCATGTGTACAAATTTTTCGATTTTACAGAGAGTGAGTTTATATTGTTGTTTGTACAAGAAATGACACCACTAGTATTTCTCATAGGGGTTATTGTTGCTGTTGCTATATATAGTTTTTTTAAAAACATTATGCCCGCAAAAACTATAAAAGGCGCATATGCTCGAGAGCACCTCTTGGGACTCAAAGAATACATAAAAGTTGCAGAAAAAGATCGTATTGCATTTCATAACGCACCAGAAACAAACCCAGCATTGTTTGATGCACTTCTTCCGTTTGCAATACTCTTTGGTCTTGAAAAAAAATGGGTAAGCGCTTTTGAGGGAATTACTTTACAACAACCTTCATGGTATACGTCTTCTGGCGGGAGATTTGCACCAGCACTATTTATCTCTGATTTTTCAGAGAACTTCTCCTCTAGTTTTTTTAGTGCACCAGCAGTTAGTAGTTCAGGTTCAAGTGGAGGCGGATTCTCAGGCGGCGGCGGAGGGGGCGGTGGTGGTGGAAGCTGGTAACCCCTTATTTGTTATAATCGAAGTATGGCAACCATCTACACCCACAAATCACAAAACATCACCAAGACATGGCTCCTTGTCGGGGTGTTTTTGGCGATCGTGCTTGGGGTCGGGTACTTCCTTGCGGTGCAATATCAAAACCCAGGTATCCTCACGATCGCAATCATCTTTTCGGTGGTGATGAACATCGCGAGCTACTGGTACTCTGACAAGATTGCGCTCTCGATGGCACGTGCAGTGCCTGCAACAGCGCCCCAATATGCAGAGCTCAACCGTATCGTCGAAAACCTTGCGATCACTGCAGGACTTCCGGCGCCCAAGGTCTGGATCATCCCCGATAGGGCGCCCAACGCATTTGCAACAGGTCGCAATGCAAGGCACGCATCAGTTGCTGTGACCGCGGGACTCCTCGAGATGCTCGACCGGAGCGAACTCGAAGGAGTGATCGCGCATGAGCTCTCACATATCGGCAATCGCGACATCTTGCTCCAGAGTATGGTTGCAGTGCTTGTTGGATTTATTTCAATACTCGCGGATATGTTCACCCGCAGCCTCTGGTTTGGTGGTCATCGTGACGATGAGCAACAAGGCGGGAGCGTGCTTGCGATCGTCGGCATTGTCTTTATCATTCTTTCTCCGATCATTGCCACCCTCATCCAGCTTGCTATCTCGCGCAAACGAGAGTTTCTCGCTGATGCATCAGGAGCGCTCCTCACCCGCTACCCAGACGGACTCGCATCAGCGTTGCGCAAGATATCTTCATATGGACAACCGATGGCAACTGCATCCAACGCAACCGCGCATATGTATATCAGCAACCCATTTGGAGCAAAAGCAGCGCGCGGGATCAGTCATCTGTTTATGACGCACCCACCAGTGGAGGAGCGTATCAAGGCGCTGACAGATATGGCTCTCTAGTGTACAGTGTCCATACCAGTTAGGAGGATTCGCATAGCGGTCTAGTGCACCATCTTGGAAAGGTGGCAACGGGGTAACTCGTTCGAGAGTTCGAATCTCTCATCCTCCGCAGATTGACATATATATGCTTTTGTGATATAAAACATGAAAATATTTTTCACTTCTTAAACAATCGCATATGTCTACAAATACCAGTATCGAAGAAGCTCAGGTGGTGAGTGAAAACGGTAAAAAAAAGATGCCGTTTTGGCTCAAAATCATTTTAGGGTGCGCTTTTGGTGCATGCCTCGCATGTTGTTTTATTTGGTTTTGGGATGAGATTAAGTTTTGGATTGTAAATGATCCGTATTTTTCTCGCTCGATCAGTTTTGTTTTTGTGGGGATTCTTCTCATTGCTTTGTTTTGGGATAGTGCTCATAAACCAAAAAGACACTCTACAACAATGAAACCTATTCTTTCAGCAGAAGAGTTTGACCCAATCTCTTTTGGTGCTTGCATGGTGTATCTCGGGTCATTACTTGTTATGACTGCTGTGATATTGATATCATGGTCATTCATCAAGGGGTCTTGGTTGTATATTTTGGCAATCATTTTGATCGTGGTATTTTATTTTATTTTGGATGAAAATAAAAAACTGCTTTGGGGGATTGCACTAATTCTTTTACTTGGAGCGTTTTGGGTGGATCAACCAGCCATGGTTCGTACGGTTTTTAGCAAAATAGCATTTTGGAATCATTCAAAAAACAAACCGGACAATAGCAGGACTACTCATCAAAACGACACAACAGCAACCACACCAAAACAAGACACTGTGCAACAAATCCAACAACTTTCTCAATCGCAATCTTCTATTGCTTTAAGTGCTACTGACATGAAATCAGTGATTGATGCTGTAAACAAAAAAACGGACAGTATTATCAGTGCAATCAAGCTGCATGATAAAAAAATCACTGATTCATTATCGAAATTGTCACTCTATATAAAAGAACGTAGAAGTACAAAAAATCGAAAGTATGCTAAAGAATTTGTCCGTAACAGGGTAGCTTTAGAACAAAATGCACTAAGGCACACTAACTATTTGATCCAGCGACAAAGAGAGAACCAGTAAGATTTTTTTTGAAAAAGGTCCCTTAAGGGGCCTTTTTTTAATACCAAAATGTGCTTGTGCTACAATCCACCCATGGATCCATTTACTCAGGCGTACAATTCACTCAATGCCGAGCAAAAGCGGGCGGTCGACACGATCGAGGGACCGGTGATGGTTGTTGCAGGACCAGGGACGGGCAAGACGCAGATCCTCACGCTCCGTATCGCAAACATCCTCAGGGAGACCGACACCGAGCCTGAGCAGATACTCGCGCTCACTTTTACCGAAGCTGCAGCGCAAAATATGCGCGCACGACTTACCAAACTCATCGGCAATGCTGCGTATCGCGTCGTCATCAACACGTTTCATGGATTTTGTAACGATATCATACGCAGATATCCCGAAGATTTCCCAAAAGTTATCGGGAGTAAACCAGTGACTGACGTCGATCAGGTGTCATATATAGAAGAAATTATTGAACATACTGATCTCGTCCTTCTCAAACCGTACGGTGATCGGCTACTGTACGTCCGCGATAGTATCGCACGTATCAGTGAGCTCAAACGTGAAGGGGTTACGCCGGAGCGGTTTGCAACACTTGTCCAAGAAGAAAAGAATAAGTTCCAAAACATTCAAGATTTGTATCATACAAAGGGTGCACACGTCGGCAAGATGAAAGGCGAGTACATCAAGCTCGAGCGCAAGATACTCAAAAATGAAGAGCTTGCTCGCGTGTATCACAAGTACCAAGAGATGCTCATGGAGCGCAAAGGGTATGACTTTTCAGATATGATCCTCGAGGTACTCACGACGCTCGAAACTAATCAGGCCCTGCTCCAACTTCTCCAAGAAGAACACCAATACGTACTCGTAGACGAACACCAAGACACCAACAATGCTCAAAACAGAATCCTCGAGCTTATCATGAGCTACCATGATCGACCCAATTTGTTTGTGGTGGGAGATGAGAAGCAAGCAGTGTTTCGGTTCCAGGGTGCATCACTCGAAAATTTTCAATATTTTAAACATACATATAAAGACGTACAGCTCATAACTCTCACACAAAACTATCGCTCGACGCAGACGGTGCTCGATGCTGCAGATGCACTCCTTGCATCGGGTCTCAAAAAAAACGCTTTGCATACTGAAGCACCAATCCATATCGGAGCATTTAGTACACCTGCGAGTGAGCGCTACTATATCGTGCATGATATCAAAGAAAAGATAGACAGCGGTATTGCGCCGCATGAGATCGCAATACTTTTTAGAAACAATCGACATGCATTTGCGATCGCGCGAGACCTCGCTCGACTGGGGATCCCGCACCAGATTGAGAGCGAGCAAGACCTTTTTTCGCAGGGCGATATTGCAAAGCTTCTCATCATACTGCGAGCAATTGCTAACTACGGTGATGATCTCTACGTTGCGCCGCTTTTGCACATCTCACTCTTTGGGATTGATCCGCTCGATGCATACAAACTCTTGCGAAGCAATGCTGATGCAAAGAAAAAAAATGTATATGAACTCATGCTCGAGAGTGATATAGAGAGTATTAAAACTACGGGAGAAAAACTGAAACAGTGGACGCTTGAGAGTAGGAAACAAGATCTACTCAACTTCTTTGAATACATCGTGCGAGAGACAGGACTTCTCGGAGATATCGTAGGAGCTACTGATGCGAGCGAGCGATTTGATGAAGTAAACGCACTCTTTGATCAGGTCAGGGGACTGCTTGAGCGCAAACCCGATGCGACACTCATTGATTTCTTTGTATATCTTGAGACAGTGCAGAAACACAAACTCTTTATCAAACGACAATCAGCAAGTAGTCGGGAAGGCAAGGTACGCCTCATGACTGCCCACAAATCCAAAGGGCTTGAGTTTGCGCACGTGTACATCATTGGCGCGGTGCACGGTGTGTTTGGGGGTGGTGTTGATCGCGATCGACTTCCGCTAATCGAATCAGTATACGGCGTCAATGTATCCCATGATGAAGTAGATACATCCTTTGACGATGAGCGTCGGCTCTTTTATGTCGCGCTCACTCGTGCCAAAGAGTCAGTGACGATCACGTATGCGCACGAAGATGAGGGTCACAGAGAAACGCTGCCGAGTGAGTTCATCGCTGAAATCAAGCCTGAGCTTGTGGAGCAAGTCGATAGCCAGGTATGGGAGCAAAGATTTGCTAATGACAAAACGTTTGCATTTACTCCTATAAATAATGAAATAGTGACTCCTGAAAGTGAGCAGCAGTTTGTAAACGAGCTCTTTGACAAGCAAGGGTTCTCGCCAACTGCGCTCAACAACTATCTCGAGTGTCCGTGGAAATATTTCTATACAAATCTATTGCGCATCCCTACTGCGCAGAACAAACACCAGGCATACGGTACTGCAATCCACGGAGCTCTTGCAGACTTCCACAACGCACTCAAGGACGAATCGGTAGGCAAAGAATACTTGCTTGCCGCATTTGAGCGATGGATCAATACTGTACCGCTTGCGCCGATCGATTTTGCGGAATCCAAAGCAAAAGGTCAGCAGGCACTGTCTGTGTGGTACGACACATACGAGCATGCCGCGACTCGTAGTCAGAACGAATTTCGTATCAATGGTGTGGAGTACAATGGTACACGCCTCACTGGCGTCCTCGACAAGATAGAGTGGAACGATGACGACACGGTGACAGTCACTGATTACAAAACAGGTAAACCCAAGACACGCAACGAACTCATGGGCAAAACCAAAAATAGTGACGGCAACTACTATCGTCAGCTCACGTTTTACAAACTTCTCCTCGAACTGTTTAAGGACGGACAGCATGTCATGAGTCATGGCGTGATCGACTTTGTCGAACCTGACGAAAAGGGTATCTGTCACAAAGAATCATTTGCAATCACTACGGACGAAGTCGTGGCGCTCAAGTCTGAAATCGATCGTATTGCGCACGAGATCCGTACAGTTGCGTTTTGGGACAAACGCTGTGATGACAAAGAGTGTACGTATTGCGCACTTCGCGCGCTGTGATGCTCACGATATATTTGATACACTAGACGTACATGCTGTCTTTTGTTGTAACAACGTATCACAACCACAAAAAAACAATCCTCGCACTCCTCATCGCGAGCGCATTCTCGGTACTCACCGCATACGCAACACCGCCTGGCTCACCATACACGGGAGGACAAACGCTTGATCCATCATGTGCACCAGGGGATACGAACTGTACGGTACTCATCATCCCTGATCAAACAGGAAACAATGGAAAATATCTCACTACTGACGGTACGACACTGAGCTGGGCTACAGTGAGTGGAGGGTCAAATCTTATTGGCTCGACCTCAGAGCTCGGGACAGAGACGTGGCTTGGGAATGCGGGAACAGGAGGATCAAGTGTTGATACCGTATACATAGGAACTGATGCTGGTGGTAATGCAACTAATGCAACGAACGCAGTCTTTATTGGCGGGGGTGCAGGTTACCTTGCAACAAATGCGCAAGTTTCAAACTTTATCGGAAATCAAGCTGGATTAGGAGCTACAAATGCAGAATATTCAAACTTTTTTGGACAACAAGCCGGGAAAAATGCAACGAACGCAAAATATTCTATTTTTATAGGAGGTTTTTCCGGGTATACTGCCCCGAACGCAACGTACTCTGTTTTTATTGGTGAAAATGCTGGATTAAATACCGCAACAGATTCTGTATATAGTAGCGGATTTCCGCCTACATATTTCAGAAGTGTTTTTATTGGTGAAAATGCTGGTGCTAATGCTACCGATGCAACAAAATCCGTTTTTATTGGTTCAATTAGTGGTTATGGTGCTACAAATGCAGCAGATAGTGTTTTTATAGGAGAGGGGTCTGGGGTTGCTGCTTCAAATGCATCTGCTTCCGTTGCTATTGGTAAAAGCGCTGGGTTTAATGCTTCAAATGCAGACAGGGCAACATTTATAGGTTTTTTTTCAGGAAGCGGTGCTGCGTTTGCAACCAATTCGACTATGCTTGGTTTTAACTCGGGTAATGGTGCAACCAATGCTGCAAACTCAATTTTTATTGGTTACGAGGCGGGCGAGGGTGACACAGTCGACAACACTGGAGGTTCAAGCTCGATTCTGATTGGAAATGATACTTCAACTGGCGGTTTTGTAGATAGTATCGCGCTTGGTACTGGTGCTACCAACACCGCTTCAAACCAACTAATGATTGGTAACGGTGGGGTGCCTATCGATGCCACAGTTTTTACTGGCACTGGCGGAACTGAGTGTACGATCACCACAGGTACCGGCATCGCCTGTACGTCAGATGAACGACTCAAGACAGACGTGAGTGACCTCACTGATACGCTCGATACACTACGTTCACTCAGAACAGTGACGTATGAATGGAGCCAGAACACCAAAGTTGGCACCCAGGTTGGGTTTATCGCACAAGACATGAGGCAACATTTCCCGCTCCTTGTCTCACAAGCATCCAATGGATACCTCCAAGTCAACTACGCTGGCATGGCTCCTATACTCACCAAAGCCATCCAAGAGCTTGATGTGCAGGTGCAGGATATTGCATCGCTTAATACGGAAGGGTCGTTTGCAGGTGTTCTCAGAAACTGGCTTGGCGATGTCGGGAACCGCATCACGCGTATCTTTACCGGAGAGATCTGTCTCACCGATCCTGATGGATCATCGGAGTGTCTGACTAAGGCGCAGCTCGTCGAACTTAAACAGCTCCTTCAGACACAGTCCGCTGCACCAGTACAACCAGTGCAAACCACTGTTGAAGCAGATGCTCCCACAGAGCCTCCTACTGATACGCAAACACCACAAGAACAAGAGGTGTCACAAGACCCCGAACCTCCAGCAGGAGAAACGCTCTAAAAGCCTTTACTTATAAGCGTATTTGACCACTTTGTCCGCTAGGAGCAAGGCCTTTTTTATGCTAAAATAAATCTACGATATATGGCAGCAGACCCAAGCAAAAAAGCAGCAAACTATGGCGCAGAACAGATCTCTGTCCTTGAAGGTCTCGAGCCGGTCCGCAAGCGTCCAGGTATGTACATCGGTACCACTGGTGTCGACGGACTTCATCACCTTGTATGGGAAATCTTTGACAACTCACGCGATGAAGCGATGGGCGGTTATGCTGATCGCATCGAGGTCGCGATCCTGCCAGGCAACCGCATCCGTGTCGCTGACAATGGTCGTGGTATCCCGACTGCGATCCATCCCAAAACCAAAGTCTCTGCGCTTGAAACAGTCATGACGACACTCCATGCAGGAGGCAAGTTTGGCGGTGATGGATCAGGATATAAAGTTTCGGGAGGACTTCACGGTGTGGGTGCGTCGGTGGTCAACGCCCTTTCGACCTACACACGCGCAGAGGTGCATCGCGAAGGAGAAGTCTTTGCGCAAGAATATGAGATCGGCGTCAAAAAAGGTCCGGTCAAAAAGATTGGCAAGAGTGCCTACAACGGTACGATCATCACGTTTCAACCAGACCCAACTATTTTCAAAGACACAGTTGTGTTTGACTGGAAAACAATCATCGATCGACTTCGTCAGCAGGCGTATCTCGTCAAAAAGCTGCGCGTCACTGTGATCGACGCGCGTGAGGTTGCTGATAAATTTGATCCAACGAGTACCTACTGGCTCCGCGATCTCGGACTTGAGGCACCAACCACAACCTACTATTTTGAAGGAGGACTCAAGTCTCTCGTTGCGCACTACAACCGTCTCCAGAAACCGATTCACGATACTATTTTTTATACCGAAAAAGAGCAGGATGGTGTTGGTGTCGAGATCGCACTTCAGTATGTCGACGATATCTCTTCTCGCATCGTGCCGTTTGCCAACAACATCTACAACTCAGAAGGAGGTACACACATCGCTGGGTTTAAAATGGCGCTCACTCGTGTCCTCAACACGTACGGCAAGAAAAATAACTTGATCAAAGAAGCAGATGGGGCACTCTCGGGTGACGATGTGCTCGAAGGTCTTACGGTAGTAGTGTCGGTCAAGCTTGCAGAGATCCAGTTTGAAGGGCAAACCAAAGCAAAGCTCGGTAGTACTGAAGCGCAAGGCGCAACGACGACTGTGTTTGGTGAAGCGTTTAGTACATTCCTCGAAGAACACCCTGATGAAGCAAAAGCGATGATTAGCAAGGGACTTCTTGCGCTGCGCGCGCGCAAAGCTGCAAAAGCTGCCAAGGATTCGATCCTCCGCAAAGGCGCACTCGAAGGCATGACGCTTCCTGGTAAGCTCGCTGACTGTCAGGCCAAAGATGCCCAAGACGGAGAACTCTTTATCGTAGAGGGAGACTCGGCGGGTGGTACTGCCAAAATGGGTCGCGATCGTCGGACGCAAGCGATCCTCCCGCTTCGCGGCAAGATCCTCAACGTGGAGCGCGCACGCCTCGATCGTATGCTTGGGAGTGAGCAGATCAAAAATCTCGTGATCGCGATGGGGACTTCGATCGGAGACACGTTTGATATCGAAAAGATTCGCTACCACAAAATCATCATCGCAACCGATGCGGACGTCGACGGTGCGCACATCACGACGCTCATCCTCACACTGTTTTATCGGTATTTCCGTTCGGTCATCGATGCGGGGTATGTATACATCGCACAGCCACCACTGTACAAAATCACTAAAGGAAAAGATATTCGCTATGCATACTCAGATGAAGAGCGTGATCAGATGTATAAGGCTCTCGGGGGCAATCCAAAGAACTCCGAAGTTCTTGTTGAAACAGATATAGAAACAGTAGAAGAAGTTCTTGAGAGTGAAGAAGATGAAGAAGAATCTTCTAAGAAAAAACTTGGTACCCCAAAAATCCAGCGCTACAAAGGTCTCGGAGAAATGAACGCTGAAGAACTCTGGGAAACAACGATGGATCCTGCTCGTCGTGTGCTCAAGCAAGTATCGATCGAAGACGCTGAAGAAGCAAATCAGGTCTTTGATATCCTCATGGGTTCTGAAGTTGCACCGCGTAAGTCATTTATCCAAAGTAACGCCAAGATGGCAAATCTTGATATATAAAAATCCTCTCAAGTGAGAGGATTTTTAGCGTGTACATTTTTTAGATCGCTTGTTTGATCAGTTCTCGAAGCTCGTTGATATGAGCTTCTTTGTCAGTAGCGAGTTTGGTCCAAAATGCTTTTTCTTGATCCGAAGCGGCTTCATTCATATAGTTGTTGCTGATGCGCCAGAGACTTTTGGATTCTTGGGTGAGCTGGTGCATCAGGTTGTAAACATTGTTTTGTTGCATATGCGCTGATTGTAGCACGAGCCCGTGGTACACTGCTAGATAGCATGAAAATTTCAGGTCGCAAGAAAACCGAGCCGCAAAAACCACCCGTCGTGGGAGATATCGCGCGTACGGTGTCGCGACCAGTACTCGATCTCAAAAAAAAGCTCCCTGCGATCCAAATCAACAAAGCACAGATCACCGCGTGGTGGTTTGCACACCAACACAAGTTTTTTATCATCGCATCGATTATCATTGGTGCACTCGTGCTCAGTTCGTTTTCGACAGGACATGCGTCAGTTGCAACGTTTTATCCGCAGTCCTGTTTGGGCGACTGGGAACGTGTTGACAATGCGCAAGGCGCACCCTCACTTCCCAACGAATCAAGCGCTCAAGACTTTTCAGTAGAAAACTCTGCGCGGATGTCGGGCACAGTCTCCTCTATATATTGCGGATCATTTACCGGAGAGATTCCCGAAAACGCAAACCCCAAGACATTTAAACTCACGTTCTCATGGTCGGTAGAAGACAAAGATTCATCATCGATCCGTACCGAACCGCAACCGTTTGATATACCCGCACAAGGTATCGTCATCCCAGCTCAAGAACAAGATAGTTCTACAATCGAACAACAATCGGTACAAGAATCTGTCCCCGCACAAGAATCTGCTACCGAGAGTACTACGGTGTCATTTTTCAAACACCTCTTCACAACTCGTGTCCTTGCGCAAGAGTCAGACCCAACTCCTCCCACTGTTTCTGAAGAGGTATCAACACAGTCAGTACAAGAAGAAGCACCCGCTGTTGATGTAAGTAGCTCCGCAGAAGAAGCAGTGGGTACAGCAGATACAATAGAAGCACAAGATGCCTCTGTGCCTATCGAGGAAGTAGTCACTGAGTCGAGCAGCGGCACAGTTTCAGATGGGTTTATGGAAGTCTCGTACACACTCGACGGTACTACCTGGAACACACTCGGTACGATCAGTCGAAGTGAATGGAAACGTGCATCGTTTGAGATTCCGCTTGAAAAATGGGAAAACCTTAGCACGCTCCAAGTAGCGCTCAAAACGTTGCCAACATTTGATGCGCTCCCGACAGTGTATCTCGATGCGGTCAAACTCGATGTTGAGTATACCGACATGGAAAACGTCCCTACGAAACCAACTGTTGTCCTCAAAGATGCTGACTCTCTCATCAGTGGTAAAGATGGGTTTAATCCAACCGAAGATGTTACCTTTACCCTTGAAACTCCCAACTACACAACCGAAGATATCAAGACACTCGTCCAAGAAGGCAAAGCTGATGTCGTCAAAGATACTGCCGGGGTACTTGGTGAAAAGGTAGATGATCCAGAGCATACACAAGCGATTGATGAAGTGGTACAGACTATCCAAGAAACAATCGATACTTCCAAAGAACTTATATTGCCACCACCTACTCCTCTCGAACAACCACAAAGCGAATCATCACCTGTTTCTTTGCTCAAATCACTACTAACTCCGACCGTTGCTGAGGCGCAAACTTCAAATGTCGAAGCACAGATACTCGATGACAACGGTGCACCAACGGATATACCAGTAGCAGTGATAACTGACACCACAACTGGTAAGCGCCGTGTGCAGATCGATCGTCCTGATCGGTCGTTTCGTCCGGGTAAATACACACTCGTTGTGACTGTCACGACGCCGCAAGCGATCCTTGTCTCACAGCAAGACTTTAGTTGGGGAGTACTTGCGATCAACACTGATATGAGTGTGTACCGTCCAGGCGCTACAGCGTATTTACAAATGGGTGTACTCAATGATGGTGGGCATACTATTTGTGATGCAGATCTTGATCTTGTGATTAGTACACCGAGCGGTACTGTTGTAAGCAAAAGTACTGATGATGGAAGTATCGTCCGTGCTCCAGAGTGTGGTCCAAACAATGTCATTAGTGTGCCTGATTATTTTGCATACTATACGATTCCCGGCGAACAAGGTGTCTATACAATGCGTTTGACTGCACACACTGCAAACGGAACAAAGCAAATCACTGACACGTTTAGTGTTCAGTCAGATTTATCAATTGCGGTTGTGCGCACAGGCCCGACACGTATCTATCCTGTTGCGCTATACCCGATGACACTCCGAGTAACCAGTGATACTGCGTGGGAGGGGACTGTCACCGAACGCGTCCCTGTGTCGTTTGAGGTATCGCTCCCACAGCAAAGCCAAGCATACGATAGTGTGACCGAAGACGGTGATACCAAACTCATCACCTGGGATGTATCGATATCAGCGGGGGAGACCGTGCAGCTTGGATATTATTTCAATGCACCAGATATAAGTCCGGAGTTTTATCTTTTGGGTCCAGCGGTGATGACAGGCACAAGTTCTTTTGAAGAAGATCGTCAGTGGCAGATTGCATCGGACGCGGCTTGTAATGCAACTGCTACAGGTACATGGAGTGCAACCGCAAGCTTCGTCAACTGTACGGGTGCTGCAAGTGGTGGATCGGGTACTGGCAACCGTCCCGGGGTAAACGATGACCTCACAATCAACTCAGGAGTAGTGGTGACTGCAGACACAACTGTCACTATCAAATCACTCACGTTTGCTGCATCGACAGTAGCTGCAGGTCTTTCGGTCAGCAACGGAGTGACGTTTACGGTCACTGGTACGACGAGTATCCCATCACCCGGTGCTGCGGTTGCCAATACTATCACGGTTGGAGGAGGTACATCCGGTACATTTTCGACCGCAGGTATCACGATCACAGGAAGTGCAACTGCAAGTCGCAACAGTGTACTTGCGCTTTCTGCTGGCTCTACATTTACTACGACTGCAGGTATCACGTTTGCAGGTACCGCTGCACAAGCACGAATCACCAATGCCGGTGCCTCGACGATCAACCTTACTGGCACGATGAGTACTGGTGGTACCGTGACGATCAACGCAGGTACGGCGCTCAACACAACTGGTACCGTGACACTGAGTCGCGCGACGACGTTCGGTATACTCAACGTCAACAGTGGTACAACGACGATGGGTGCGGTTGCGATCACGTATGCGGGACTCGTGACAGTTGCCAACAGTGCGACATTGACGACTTCAAGCGCGACCGGTACCAAGACGTTTAGTGCGGGGATTACAGTGAACTCAGGAGGTATATTTGATTTGCGTACAGGTAGCAACTTTGCAGCAGTGACGAGTTTTGGTGGTAACATCACGGCAAACGGTACGACATTTGATAGTGGTGGTGGGGCAGTGACGCTCACTGGTACCGGGACGCGCACGATCAGCGGATCAGGAAACGTCTCGCTTGGTGGTACGGTCACCGTCCCAACCAACATGACCCTCACCAACTCAAACACCGGTACAGTCACCATGGGAGCGCTCACGATCGCAAGCCCAGTGGCATCCAACGGTCTCTCACTCACCACCGGCTCTACCACCAACGTCACTGGTGCGGTCACCTACACTGCTAACGCAACTGCCAACACACAAACCATCACCATGAACGGCACTGCCAACATCACTGCAGGGTCGCTCACCATCAACCGCCCGACTTCGACCGGTCAGTCCAATATCACGTGTGCAGCAAGTGCAACAGGGACGTTTGCAACGACGGGGGCCGCAACGATCAACGGTGCCTCGACAGCTACTGCGACTGTCAACATCACAATGAATACCTGCAGCTTTACGTCGGGTGGACTACTCACGATCGCGGGAGGTACTACAGGAGGAAATATCACATTCACAACAACTACCGGAGTACTTACTGCAAGTGCTGGTGTCACCTTTACTGGTACAGCAGCGCGCAATGTGCTCAACATAGGTTCCGGTAACTTCAACCTTACAGGGACACTTGGTTCTGGTGGAACATTAACTTTTGATAGTGCAAACACTCTTTACACAACTGGTACTGCGGCAATTTCGGGTGCGTATACTATTCGTAATTTTACGGTTTCATCTGGCACAACTACACTTAACAATGTTGCGATTACGTTTGCTGGGAACACAGTTGTTTCAGGTTCGCTGGTGTGTGCATCGGCTACAGGTCTTAAGACATTTACTGGAACTGTCACGGTCAACTCTGGAGGATCTTTTGATCTTTCTGCTGTTGCAACAACGACTCGTTTTGATAGCAATATCACGGTGGATAGTACAGGGACGTTCAACAGTGGTACTGGTGCGGTGACCATGGGCACTTCGCTGAGTTTGCTCGGTGCGGGCAACATATCACTCGGGGGTACCGTGACGGTCAACTCTGGGGTGACGCTCACCAACTCAAACACCGGTACAGTCACCATGGGAGCGCTCACGATCGCAAGCCCAGTGGCATCCAACGGTCTCTCACTCACCACCGGCTCTACCACCAACGTCACTGGTGCGGTCACCTACACTGCTAACGCAACTGCCAACACACAAACCATCACCATGAACGGCACTGCCAACATCACTGCAGGGTCGCTCACCATCAACCGCCCGACTTCGACCGGTCAGTCCAATATCACGTGTGCAGCAAGTGCAACGGGGGCGCTCACTGTTGGTGCAACAGGTATAAGCCTCCAAGGAGGAAACTCAGGAGTCACTGGTAGCATCAACCTTACAATGAGGGATTGCACACTTGCATCTTCCGGATTGATCGTTTGGGGAGGTGTTAGCGGTGGCGGAACTATCAATGTTAGTTTCGATACAGGCACACTCACTGCAGGTGCCGGTATAAGTTTTGTCGGTATAGCTTCAGTAAACTTTTTGACCATGGGCGCAAACAGTACGCTTAACCTCACAGGAGCTATCCCTGCAAACGGGACGCTTTCAATCAATGCATCTAGTACACTTGTTTCCACAGGATCATCGTCGATCACTGGTGCGTATACATTTGGGAACCTGAGTATCCCATCAGGGACGCTCTCTCTTGGTGGGGTGGCAGTCACTTTTGCAGGCACAACAACAATTGACGGATCGCTTGTGTCAGTGACATCAGCAACTGGGACCAAGACGTTTACCGGATTGGTGACGATTGATCCAGGCGGTGTGTTTGATATGTCTCCGGTAAATCCGGTAACATCATTTGGAGACGGCATCACGATGGATGGTACAACGTTCAATAGTGGTAGTGCTGCGACGATATTTAGTGCCAACCAAAACCTCGCAGGGAGCTCAAACATGTCGTTTGGTGGGGCGGTGACGATCGCAAGTGGAGTGACGCTGACCAACAACAACACTGGTCTTGTTAACTTTGTTTCATCGGTAACAGGTGGCAATGCGTCGTCAACATTTGCAACAGGGTCAGGATCTACGACAGAGTTTGATAGCACAGTCATGTCTACAGGCACCCTTGTGCCATCGACGAGTACCAACACTGTCATCTATGGCGGATCTACGCAAACCATCAAAACCCCAACAACAAACCCGTACTTCAACTTGACTATTGCAACAGCTGGTACCAAAAGTCTCGCTGCTGCAACGACTGTCTCTGGTACGACAACAGTATCTGCGGGTACGCTCGATACAGTTAGTGGTCAAAACTACGCATTTACTACGGGCAATCTTACTATCAGTGGTACTGGTACAGTCCTCGGTCAAGGGGCAACGATCACACTCACCGGCAACTGGGCCAACACAGGTACGTTTACCGCGGGGACGTCCACAGTAGTGATGAATGGCGCTACAACTGCGACTGTGAGCGGGGCAACGACGTTCAACAACCTCACTATCACCCACACCGCTGCAAAAGAAGTACAGTTCCAGACGAGCGGATCGCCGATATTTACCGTGAGTGGATTGTTTACGGTGACAGGATCATTAGGCAACCTCATCAGATTGCGATCAGACTCGAGTGGTACTCAATGGAAATTTCACCCAACAGGTACAGCGAGTGTTAGTTATGTGGATGTACAAGATAGTGCTTGTGAGAGCGGATCTATCTTTCTCAATCCGACAAACCTTACCAACTCAGGCAACAACGGTACTTGTTGGATCAATACATCAATCACGTTTAGTATCTCTGATGCAACGATTGGATTTGGAGCACTTTCTGCAACTGGTACAAGATATGCAACAGGAGACGCGGTAGGAAGTGGTACTGAAACAGAGGCGCACACAATCACAATCAGTACAAGTGCGCCATCAGGATACTCACTCACGGTGCGAGGGGCATCGCTCGGCAAGGTAGGGCACACGATCAGTGCAATCGGTGGGACCAACACGGTGCCAAGTATCGGTAGCGAGCAGTTCGGGCTCAGGCTTGTGGCCAGTGGTGGTAGTGGTACAGTCTCGAGTCCGTATGCAGCGTCGGGGTTTGCGTACGGCGCCGATGCGACAACTACTAGCCAGGTCGCAAGCGCTTCCTCGGGTGATGGAATTGATACGACATACTCAGCTCGATATATGTGCAACATCGCTTCCACAACTCCTGCAGGTAGTTATGCAACTGATCTCACCTATGTTGTTACAGGAAACTTTTAGGTTATCCACTAGACGGTGTCGCTTGACGTAGGGTATACTGCAGTGCAGTATGAAAACGTACACAAAAAACATTCTTTCGGTACTCTTTGTCGCGATTCTTCTTTTTGTCCACACAGGACTCTCACTCATTGCAGAAGCCGCATCGGTCTCTTCGTTCAAAGACACAATGTCAACGCAGTTGCCATCAACGACTGCAACCCATACACTTACCTGGACATTGGTGGGGGGTGATACGGTTGCTACCGCAGAAACATATGCGATTGATTTTTCAAATACTGATTTTACTCTCAACAGTATCGGCAACTGGCAGACATCAGATTTTGCGTTTAGTGACGGTACTCGAAGTAACCAAGCACCAGTCGCAGTGGGCGCAGCGCCCTCGTGTAGTGCTGGGAGTAACAACTATACAGTCACTATCGATACGACAAACAACACGTTTACAATCACTACTTGTGCAAGCTGGAATGCGTCAGGCGCAAAT
Source organism: uncultured Candidatus Saccharibacteria bacterium (assembly GCA_964481155.1). Classification (GTDB taxonomy): domain Bacteria; phylum Patescibacteriota; class Minisyncoccia; order Phycocordibacterales; family UBA9973; genus UBA4124. The sequence continues at coordinate 31,573 of CAYZSX010000002.1, read as the reverse complement.
GCAAATATTACTTTCGTGATAAACGGTACTACCGCAAGTGGTACTGGTACCATGACCAATGGTTCAGATGTTGATTCATCACAAGTTTCACTTACACAATCAAACGGCGACACTGGGCTTGCGGCAGTTTCGATAGAGACCAATTCAGTCGTTTCGATCACTGCAACAGTTAACCCTACTCTTACGTTTGCAAACGACGATGCATCAATCGGGTTTGGTACTCTTTCTGCTGCAGCCGCACGATACGCAAACAGCGCTGCTTCTGGTTCAGGAACAGATACCACTGCACACACAATGACTGTTGGAACCAATGCGACTGGCGGATATGTGTTGACATACAATGGCCCAACACTTACTTCAGGTCTCAATACGATCGATGCGGCAACAATTACTGGTGATGCAAACGGTACCCCGGGTAGTGAACAGTTTGCACTCGCAGCAGCACTCACTGGAGGTGGAACAGTTGCTTCTGGATATAACAACGGTGCAAACGATTGGAACTTTGTTCCTACAACTACCACAACACTTGCTTCTGCTTCAGCTCCGACAAGTGACTCTATTGCAATGCACTATCTTGCCAATATTGCTTCCACAACCCCTGCTGGTTCGTATGCAACATCAATCACATACGTAGCAACTGGCACGTTTTAATCTATGATCAAATCTGCTCACCAAACACTCCGGTACATCATTTTGGGACTGATCGCGTTCTTTGTGTACACAATCCCTACATACGCACTCACGATCACCCCAGTACGTATCGAGATCAAAGGTGATCCGGGTCAGGTGCTCACCGAAGAAATGACGCTCATCAACGAGCAATCTACAAGCGCAACGTTTTATTCGTCATATGCAAACTTTGAAGCGCAGGGTGATACCGGGACACCTTCTTTTACAAGTGCTTCAGAAGGTATCGCTACGTGGATGAAAACTGCAGATTCTATCACTCTCGGTCCCAATGAAACCAAAACGATCTCTATCAGTATTGCTATCCCCAAAGACACAACTCCTGGAGGGTACTTTGGTGCCATCTTTTGGGGGACTGCACCAGAATCAGACAAACCAGGAGAAGTCGCAATCAGCGCCAAGACAGGTATGCTCGTACTGCTTTCAGTCAATGGTGATGTCAAAGAAGCAGGTGGGCTTGTAGATTTTAAAACAAAAGAAAATAAATTTTGGTACAACACACTTCCAGTGTCGTTTGAGTATCGATTCAAAAATGATGGTGGAGATCGCGTGAAGCCTACTGGTACCATCACGATTCGCAACACAGTATACCTACGAGCAGATCGTATCGATGCAAACCCTGTACAAGGCAACGTACTCCCGGCAAGCACACGTAAATTTAAAGTTGACTGGATCAAATACTCCGATCCAGACGGAGCGCCACTTGCGGCAAGCGCAATGAAAAAGTTCCTCCACACAGTTCGATATCAATGGAAAAACTTTGCATTTGGACTCTATAGTGCGCATATCGATATTGCATACGGTGTTCAACAACAACACGCAAAAGATGTTGTCAGGTTCTTTGTGTTCCCTTGGCAATTACTTATCTGCATCATTGTTGCAGGTATCTGTATCAGATGGATTGGTAAAAAAGCACTTCATCACTACAACAAACTCATCATCGCTCGTGCTCGTGGTAGCGAGTATGACGATGCTCAGTAGATATATCCTCGTATGTGCACTTACGTTAGTCCTCTGTAGTGCGGGTGTTCAAGCACAAACCGTAAACTCTGTTGTTATATCAGCACAGGTCAATAGTCCAAGTGCCCCAGGGGGTGGGGGAGGTGGTGGAAGTATGTCGAGTCCTACGCAGGTGATATTTTCGGGGATGGCCTACCCGCTTTCTAAAGTAGTCATCGTGCAAGACGGGGTGATCGTCGCAACGACTGTTGCAGATCCGCAGGCAAAGTTTTCGGTAACCCTTTCTGATCTTGTTCAGCGAGGATATACGTTTGGTGTGTATGGCGAAGACAGTGATGGTCGCAAGTCAACATCGTATTCGTTTCCAGTATATGTGACCGCTGGTACATCGGTCACAATCGGGGGGATATTTATCTCACCAACAATCGATGTCGACAAACTGCAGGTCAAAAAGGGTGAACCTATCGCTATCTTTGGACGAAGTATACCCAATGCCGAAGTCTCGATCGTTGTGCATTCGCCAACACAACACATCAGACGGATCCCTACCAACCAATCAGGAGCCTACTTTTTGCGATTTGATAGTGGTGTGCTCGAGTACGGTGATCACAGTACCAAATCAGCAGCGATTGCACCTGCTGATGTGAGTTTGTTTAGTGATGCAGTTCCGTTTAAGGTTGGTGATGTGAGTATCCCCAAAACACCGGGTAGTTGTAGTAAACTTCGAGGCGATGTCAACTGCGATACTCGAGTAAACTTGATAGACTTTTCAATCATGGCGTTTTGGTACAAAAAGACTGGAGTGCCTGTCAAAGTCGATCTCAACAACGACGGCGCGGTCACACTTGTCGACTTTTCAATCATGGCATTTAACTGGACAGGATAAGTATGCGTATACTAACACATCACACTTTTATAATGAGTATGATCATTGCACTCGCACTGCCGCTCTATGCACATGCTGCGGTGATCAATCTCGAGCATCCAGCATCGGTTGATCTCCGAGAGCAGTTCACTGTTGATGCGCTCCTTGATACCGAGGGTGCAACTATTAATGGTATCGAAAGCTCTATTAGGTACAGCACTGATACATTGCGACTTGTCCGAGTCGAAGACGGTGAATCTATCGTCTCGCTCTGGATTGAATCGCCACAGATGGGACAGGGTACTACGTCATTTAGCGGTATCATCCCAAACGGTTTTGCAGGATTTATCGATCCATTTGAACCATCGGTGCGCAAGTCAGGGAAACTCGTTCGTTTGGTGTTTGAATCAATCGCACCAGGAACTGCGCGTATCGTCTCGAGTGGATCAGTTGCAGCTGGTGATGGTGACGGTACGATCACACCGATCACTTCATCTGAGAGTACACTCACGGTTTCTTCTGTAGCATCAAACAAAACATATACTGTCACCGATACTATCGCACCAGTACTGCAAGCACAGCGAGTACATGAATCTGATCTATATAATGGCGACGCTGTACTTGTATTTTCTGCGACTGATGCGCAGTCAGGGGTATGGTACGTAGAAGTGCGAGAGCAAAATGGAGAATGGAAACGAATATCAAGCCCATATCGCTTGGAAGATCAGAGCGATAGCGCTACACTAGAGGTACGTGCAGTTGATTATGCAGGCAACAAAACAATAGTTACAATCGGTACACCGATCAACAGAGTTTCAGTTGCGATAGTTATTGTTGTATTGTTACTTGGTATCTTTCCTGCAATGGTGTGGTTGTACAAACGATATGCGTATAAAACATAAGATACAGATAATGATTGTCGTATGCATGCTCTCACTTGCGAGTGGGAGCATCGTCGCGCATGCAGCTGTCCTCAAAGCTATCCCGACATCAACTTCATACGCTGTTGGAGATACGGTCCGGGTCAAAGTGGCAGTTTCAAGTGATACGCAGTCTATCAATGGTGCTGCTGCAACGATTACATATCCGACTGATTTACTTTCACTCTCTTCTATATCCAAAACAGGTTCTATCATGACCTTGTGGGCACAGGAACCAACGTTTTCAAATGCGACAGGTACTGCCAAGTTTGAAGCGATTGCACTCAATGGATTTACTGGTACAAACGGCACCGTAGTGACACTTGTTTTTAAAGCAAAAAAGGCTGGTACTGCATCAGTCGAGGTGACAAGTGGTAGCGTCCTTGCAAACAATGGGGAGGGTACCAATGTTTTAAATGCTCGTGAAAGCGCTCGTGTTATCATCGGGCCTGCCAAAGCTACTGCCGCCCCAAGTCAAACAATAACAGAAACCCCTGTAGTTCCAACAACGACAACGCATACACTTTCTGTTGAAGAGGTGCCTAAAGCAGACGAATTTACTCCGTATACACAGTTTCGTATCAGCACGACACTCCTTGATCCTGGTCAGCAATACGATGTACAAATAGATGATTTGCCACTTATCACATGGACCGATGATGGGACACATGTATTTCAGACACCGCAGCTTGCCCGGGGTACACATCTCATAAAATTCAAAACACTTACTCCAGATGGTGTGCTACTGACTGCCTTTGCAGATTTTGTAACCAAAAACTTGAGTCAGCCAGTTATCACTGATTACCCAACAAATGTATTTGCGGGTGAATATATGGTACTCAAGGGTATCGCTGATCCTCGAGCAAAAGTAGTCTTTACCACTACACGATTGCCGGGGCGATTCCCGTTCTTTGCGCGCATCACCGGCGTCAATCCAGATACTCGACCAGTTGAGTCTACAACCATTGCTAATGAAAAGGGTGAGTTTAACTATATCTCTCCAGAAAAAGCTTCATCCGGTAGCTACTCGATCTATGCACGTGCTGTATCTGAAGGAGGACTTCAGAGCACCCCAACGGCACCAGTACGTATCGTGGTGCACGATGACGTATTTTCACGTCTCACACTCTGGCTCACCAACACGCTCTCACTCATTATTCCACTCATCGCACTCCTCTTTGTTTTCTTCTTTATCATTATCTATACACTTGCTCGGTACAAGCGCTTCAAGAAACGTGTTGCTGCTGATCTGCTTGTCGGAGAAAACGATGTTCGCAAAAAGTTCCAAGCAATCGATAGTGATCTCGAAGAATATGCACGGTTACTTCTCAAATCTCACTCGACACAACATCTCACAGAAACAGAGCGAAGCGCGCTTGTGCAGATCAAGCAAGACATTGTTCGCACACAAGAATCAGTAAACAGTACGATCAAAAAGACACAAGATTCTATCCTTGGATAACAAAACATCTCGCGATATGCGAGATGTTTTTGTGTACTACCAACTATCGAGTTCGGTTGGCAATCTCAGTAGTTATTTTTTCTACAAACGCTTGTTTGGTCATGGAGAGTTTCTCTCCAGAGCGGAGTTCGATAGTATAGGTTCCAGACTGAATTTCTTGGTCACCGAGTACGATGATATAGGGAGGCCTCATTGTTTTTGCGGCGTGGATCCGTTTACCGAGTGAGTTGGTATCATCATATACGGTTGCTCGTATACCGAGTGCGCGAAGCTCTTTTTTGACATCGTGCGCTGCATCTACATGCGCATCTTTGACAGGGATAAGTGAAACTTGGATAGGAGCAAGCCATGTTGGAAATGTTCCGCCAAAGTGTTCGATGAGAAATCCGATGAAACGCTCATGAGTGCCGAGGGGTGCGCGGTGGATGCACAGCGGTGTCTTTTGTTTGCCGTCACGGTCAGTGTAGACAAGTCCAAACCGGGCAGGGACAGCAAAGTCAACTTGGTTGGTTGCAAGGGTAAACTCACGACCAATCGCGCTCCATACTTGCACATCGATCTTGGGACCATAAAATGCTGCTTCGTTGGCAACCTCGACAAATGGGATACCAGAATCAACGAGTACCTTGCGGACCATCGCCTCGGTCTTTGCCCAGAGCTCGGGTTCGTCGACGTATTTTTTGCCAAGATGTGCTTTGTCGTGAAGTGACAGACGCATGACGTATTTATCAATACCAAATATCTTGAAATACTGGAGATAGAGGTCGTTTACCTTGCGAAACTCATCTGCAAACTGCTCTTCGGTACAGTAGATATGTGCATCGTTCATTTGGAGCGAGCGTACGCGCATGAGCCCAAAGAGTTCACCGGATTTTTCGTGACGGTAGCAGGTGCCATACTCAGCGAGTCGGAGCGGGAGATCGCGGTAGCTTTTGGGTTCTGCTGCAAATATCTTGTGGTGGTGCGGACAGTTCATAGCCTTGAGATAGTATTTGCCGCCTTCGTACTCCATCGGAGGATACATGGAGTCTTCGTAGTAGGGGAGGTGTCCTGAGGTCAGGTACATCGATTCTTTGGCAAGGTGTGGGGTGCGCACGCGACTGTACTCTTGAGCAAATTCTGATTCTTTGGCAAGCGTTTCGAGCTCTTCGATCATTGCTGCGCCGTTGGGGAGCCAGAGCGGAAGTCCACCGCCGACCATATCGTCAAACGCAAAGATAGACATTTCTTTGCCGAGTTTGCGGTGATCACGTTTTTCAGCTTCAGCACGGGCTGCAAGGTGCGCGTCCAGGTCTGCCTTTGTGAGAAACGCAAGTCCGTAGATACGAGTGAGCATCGGATTTGATTCGTTGCCGCGCCAGTATGCACCGGCGATACGATCAAGCATAAATGAATCCGGGTCGATTGAGCTCAGATCATCGATATGTCCACCGCGGCACAGATCGGTAAATGATCCCATTGTGTAGAGAGTGATTGGTTCACCACGGTCTGCGATCTCTCTTATGAGCTCTATCTTAAACTCATTGCCAGCATAGTGCGCAAGCGCTTCCTCTTTTGACACTTCTTGGTGTACTACAGATGTCCATGCCGGGAGGATCTCGCGCATTTTTGCTTCGATCGCAGGGAGTGCGTCAGCACTCAGTGGCTGCGAGAACTTGACATCATAGTAAAATCCGTCGTCTACTGCAGGTCCGAGGGTTAGCTTGGCATCAGGGTAGAGCTCCATCACGGCAGCCCCAAGGAGATGGGCGAGTGAATGGCGCTGATGTGCGAGGTTGTCGGTATTCATAGACAAGACTATACCACCGTTTCTCGCCTTATAAAAGACTCTTTTGCATATTTTGATCTTTTGGTGTATAGTATATCCACTATGGTAGTACGAATGAGACACACCCGAGCGCACACGGCAAACCGCCGCTCACATCACGCGCTCAAACCGCTTGCGCTTTCGACAGACAAGGCTGGCACTCCGCACATCCGCCACAAGGCTACTCTTGATGGTATGTACAAAGGCCGCTCGGTAGGCAAAGACCAGGTCAAAAAGGTCATCAAAAAGCAGAAAAAAGCTAAGAAATAATCTAACCTAAACCTCTTGTTCTTTATGGCAAACCGACACCTCTCACGATCAATAGTCCTCCAGGCGCTCTTTGAGTGGGATTTCATTGGCAAACCAGAAGATCTCAAATCAATCATTGATCGAGATACTGCTGAGTTTGCGCCAGGGCACAATGATGAAGCGTTTATCTACGCGATCGCAGAGCTCGTCCAGCGCAAGCTTGCCATCATCGATGATATCCTCACCAAGGCTGCTCCTGAATGGCCACTTGAAAAGATCTCAAACGTCGATCGCAACATCTTGCGCATGGGACTTGCTGAGCTTCTCTTTGGTGATAGAGAACAGGTTCCGCCAAAAGTTGCAATCAATGAAGCGATCGAACTCGCCAAGACGTTTGGGGGAGAAAATAGTGGCAAGTTTGTCAACGGTGTGCTCGGTGCGGTCTACAAAGAAATCGGCGAACCGGGTAAAGAGCAAACATCAAAACCTCGTGCATCAAAAGCAAAAGAACCAGAAGAACCAATCGATATCTCCAAGCTTCCGGTTGAACTCAAGGGGGGCGGCATCGTTCATGCGCGACACGAAGGTGTTGAGTATGTCGCACTTGTACACGATGTATTTGGATACTGGACACTCCCCAAAGGCGGCGCTGAAGAAGGCGAAACTATCGAACAAACGGCAAAGCGCGAGATCGAAGAAAAGCTCGGTATCACTGTCGAGCTTGGTCCTGAGCTCGGTGCGATCGAATACGTCGCTTCGCATCCAGAAAAGGGTAAACTGCTCAAAAAGGTAGTGTTTTACCTTGCAGAGGCGACGTACCAAGAACTTGATCTACATACCAACGGCGGTCTCGACAAGGCTCAGTGGTTCCAGCTCCATGAGGTAGTTGACTTAACTATCTACGATGATATATTGCCGCTGATCGCAAAGGCGATTGAAAAGATTACTAGCAAGTAAGTTGCAGATTGTAGACTAGAGGACTAGTCGATAATCTCCAATTTATCTCACATACTTATTTGTATTTATTATGAAAGAAAAAGATTTTACTCCATTTGAACAATCGATCGGTATCACGTTTATCAACAAAGACATACTCAAGCACGCGTTTATCCATCGTTCATACATCAACGAAAACCCCAAAAGCGGCCTCGAACACAATGAACGCCTCGAGTTTCTCGGTGATGCAGTGATCGAGCTCGTTGTCACTGACTACCTGTTTCGCAACTACCCAACAAACCACGAAGGTGATCTGACCGCGTACCGCTCTGCGCTTGTCAATGCTGTCATCATGGGAGAAGTTGCTCGCGATCTCGGGATGAATGACTACCTCCTCCTTTCAAAAGGTGAATCCAAAGACACCGGTCGCGCTCGACAGACTATCCTTGCTAACACATACGAATCATTTGTCGGAGCGCTCTATCTCGATCAAGGCTATGCTGCGTGTGACGCATTCGTCAAAGACACACTCCTCATCAAGCTCGATGACATCATCAAAAACAAAGCATGGAAAGACCCCAAGAGCCGCATCCAAGAAGAAGCGCAAGAGCGAGTCGGGGTCACCCCAGCCTACAAAGTCGTCGCAGAGACCGGTCCGGATCATGACAAAAACTTCACGATCGGCATCTTTTTTGGCGACAAGAAAATAGCAGAAGGAAAAGGCCGCAGTAAGCAAGAAGGTGAGCAGGCGGCAGCTCAAAATGCCCTTGAAATTAAAGGGTGGAAATAGACTTGACTTTTTTATACAAATAGTGTATAATGTGATTAGGAAATAATTACATTAACCATAAAAACTATTGTGTAATGAAAAAGTTCTTTGCTATTGCTTTGTTGTTAATCATTTCTACCGGCATACATGCCCAAGCGCAAATCCAGCAGCCGTGGGCGATTGGTGTCGATTCGATTGATATTGTTCTCCTCAGCTCTGAAGGAGGAAAACAAAAAATCAAAGATATCTGCATTGCTGATCCGAATGCTGTGCTCAACAGTCCCAGTACTAAAAAGAAGGTTCTGAAGAAAAAAGAAAAGAGTCAGTACGTGTATTACTACTCTAACGGTACAACTTCTATCCTTGTACCTGCAAAAGGAGAAACACTCCTTTCGTATGAGGGTAAGTATTTTTACTCATTTACCGCAAAAGCTTTTGTACAAAAAGCAAGTGCAGTTTATGGAAGTACTGATACTGAGAAAAAAACCAGAAGCCGGGAAACATTGACAGCGATTGCGAATTCTCCAGCTGGCCAAACGGTGATTGCAGCAGGAAATGAAATAATCAGAAGAGGGGTGGTTAAAATATTGAATCCTCAATAGAGTAACTATCTCGCCAAACAAAAACCCGCACGTAGCGGGTTTTTTTATATTTATATACGTACAATGGTATACTTCCCTCATCATGCGTCTCCAGCACATCGAGATAGCCGGGTTTAAATCGTTTGCTAAAAAGAGCAATCTGTCGTTTACCGCACCAGTCACTGCGGTCGTAGGTCCCAACGGATCGGGTAAATCCAATGTGGTTGAAGCATTTCGCTTTGTCCTTGGTGAGCAGTCCATGAAAAGTATGCGCGGCAAGACAGGCGCCGACCTTATCTTTCGTGGATCAAATGGTGCTGCCAAACTCTCACGCGCATCGGTCTCAATCACGTTTGACAACAGTGACAATGTCTTTGCATTTCCGCTTCGTGAAGGTGCTGAGCAATCAGATACGCCAGTGTTGTTTGATACGATCACATTTACTCGTGAGTTGTTTGCAGATGGGACGAGTAAGTACCTCATGAACGGTACAGAAATCAGACTCAAGACGATGATCGAGCTCCTCTCATCGGTCAACATTGGCGCGTCGAGCCACCACATCATCTCTCAGGGTGAAGCTGACAGTATCTTGCGCGTCAACGCGCGCGAGCGACGAGAGATGCTCGAGGAAGCGCTTGGGCTCAAAATCTATCACTACCGTATCAAAGAAAGCGAATCAAAACTCATCAAAAGTATAGACACCCTCAAAGATGTCCAGTCGCTTCGTCGCGAACTTGCGCCTCACCTTTCATTTCTCAAAAAACAAGTTGAAAAAATAGAAAAAGGTAAAACGATTCGTACAGAGCTCGAAGGGCTCCTTGTCCAATACCTCGCTACCGAAAAGATGCACCTTGCTCAAGAAGAAACTCGTATCATGAGCGCGATACAGCTTCTCCAACACAAAAAACAAGATCTCGAGCGCGCGCTCGCATCGCTCCCTGCAGAATCGGTGAGTGAGCACCATCACGACATTGCTCGCGAGCGAAACGCGCTCGACGAGCTTCGAGAAAAACGTCGCTCTCTCGAAAGTCGCATCGCGCGTCTCGAAGGTATGATCGAAGTTGAGCGTAGACTCATGCATGAGCGCACACCTGCCGCAGGGCCGAGTATCACATTTGCGCCGACCGAGTACGCACAGCTTCTCACAGACCTTGAGTATGGTATCCAGACGATTGGGGCCGCGCAGACGATTGCTGATGTTGAGCGCGCACTTGGACAGATCACGCCAATCATACAGGCACTTCGCGCTCGTCAGCCACAAACTTCTCAGGGTGATAAGCAAGTAGCACAGACTGATAGAGATACGATCGCTGATATGGCGCGTGAACTCGAAGACGTACAGCATACCCTTGTGCAGATTGTCCAACAAGAAACATCTGTGCGAAAAACAATCGAAACACTTGAGCGTGATCGTGATGCCCATGCACAAGCGCAACAAAGCGCAGTAGCTGCGCGGTACCAGATCCAAGGACAGCTCACTGAGTGCAATGCTGAGCTTCACATCCTCTCGGCAAGCCACAGTACCTGGGCGGAGCGCAAGCAGATCTTTGATACAGAGCTCAAAGAAGCTGCGGTGATCTTTGGTCCGCAGATGATCCACCGACTCCAACAAACTGCTGGGACACCCGAGATCGATCTCCACGATCTCAAGCGCTCGATCGACAGGCTCAAGATCCGTCTTGATGAACACGCAGGCATCGGCCATGAAGTGGTGGGTGAGTATGAAAGTACAGTAGAGCGTGATGCATTTCTCGCGCGAGAAGTTGCTGATATCGAAGCCTCGATCCGCAACCTCGAGACCCTCATCATTGATCTCAAAAAGGTGCTCGATGACAAGTTCACGAGCGGTGTCGCAATCATCAACGAACGCTTCAGTGAATTTTTCAAAACCATGTTTGGTGGGGGAAGCGCGTTTCTCTCGATCACTACTGAAAAGCGCCGCAAGAAAAAAAGCGATACTGAGCTCTCTGATATAGATGAAGTAGAAGACAGTGGTGATGATCGCTTCATGGAACGCGGTATCGAGGTGCATGTGAACCTCCCCGAGAAAAAGGTCAAAGAACTCACCATGCTCTCTGGTGGCGAACGATCCCTTGTGTCGATCGCGCTTCTCTTTGCGATCAGTCAGGTCAACCCACCACCATTTCTTGTCCTCGACGAGACTGATGCAGCGCTCGATGAAGCCAACTCTCGCCGATATGGCGATATGGTGGAGCGACTCAGTGAATACTCACAGCTCATCGTCGTGACCCACAACCGCGAGACTATGAGTCGCGCAAATGTCCTCTACGGTGTCACTCTCGGTTCTGACGGCGCATCCAAACTCCTCTCGATCAAGTTTGATGAAGCGGTGAAAGTGGCGAAATAGGTGTGTATCTGGTATATATAAGAAAAAACCTTGTATATGTCAGACGAAATTAAAAAAATAGACGAACAGGTTCAACAGTTTAATTCACAAGAAGAAGTGCTTGATGCGATTTCTAAATGCATTGTACAGTGTACCTACTGTAGCGAGCTCGCCACAGTATTAAATACATCAGGTATGCCAGTATGCGGTGAGTGCACATAAAACTTTTGAACAAATGATCTCGTTATAGTTATAGCGAGATTTTTTCTTTTATAACATCTTCTAATTTGATACCTCGAGATGCTTTTAAAAACATATACATATTAGTTAAAGTCAGTTTTTCTATGTATTTTGCTGCAGAGGTTGTTGTTTCAAAAAACATAAATGGAAACTCGTTGGTGTATATACCAAATCGAGGACCGACGCAGATTATGATATCTTTTGTATCAGAGATTTTTTGTACCAGAGCGAGTATTTCTTTGTGTACACGACTTTCTTCAGTCCCCATCTCAAGCATATCTCCGATGACAACAATACGGTTACCTGCCGGAGTTGTTTGTATAAAATCACGTAGAGCAAGTTCCATACTTGAAGGGTTTGCATTGTAGCAATCAAGCACTACTGTCAAACTGTCTACATGAAGTACTTGAGATCTTTTGAGTGTTGGTGTGTATGTTTGTATTGCATCCCTGATATCAGGTAGTGGTATATCAAAATATTCACCAACAGCAATCGCTGCAAGTATGTTTGACTCATTGTATGCACCAAATAATTGAGAATTAATCAATGCCCCATCATAGGTTATCGAAGTGGTAATAGTAGAAGTACCTACCCATGGTTTTGTTGGGTAAAGATATTGTTTTTCACAAAGACTATCTTCTACAAGATCAGAAATTGTTTTGTTTACAAAAATAGTTGCGTCGCGCGTTTTTGCATAGGTGTATATTTCAGCGTTTGCTCTCCGTACTCCATCGAGATTTCCAAACCCTTCAAGATGATCTGCACCATTGTTGGTTACGAGTACATGGGTTGGTGCAACAAGCTCCATCAAACGAGAGTGTTCTTGGGGGTGGTTTGCGCCAACTTCAATCACCGCTATATCAGTATCATCTGTTAGTTGTAAAAGTGTGAGTGGGACACCAATGTGGTTATTGAGGTTTCCTTTGGTGGTATGTACCGCGTATTTTTTTGAAAGCACAGTATGTATAAGTTCTTTGGTTGTTGTTTTGCCGTTCGATCCACCAATCGCAATAATAGGAATCGAATATGATTTTCGATGAATCTGCGCAATGTTTTGGAGTGTTTCTAGTACATTCTCTACAAGCATGCAACGATCATTTATTTGATAGTCCGGATTGTCCACAATAACCCAGGATGCTCCTTTTTCAAGTGCTTCTTGGGTATACGTATTGCCATCAAATGTATCACCAGTCAATGCAAAAAAAACACTTCCAGGAGAAAGATTCCTGGTGTCTGTTGATACTGCATAGAGTGTATTTTTGATTCGATCGTAGACTTCTTGGGTGCTGTACATCGGCTTATTATGCGCCAAATTGCTTTTTCTGTAAAAACGTATAGGATACGCTCAAATCCTTATAATAGATGAATATCGACAATGAAATAAAACGCATCTTACGTAAAAAGGGGAGCAGTATCCATATCGGTGATCGTAGTCATGTGTTTGTGGCATCATATCTTCTTGACGAACATGTGCATGATCGGTTTGAGTGGACTGGTGGCGTACGATATGTACTTGCTCGGTTGGTTGCAAAAGTCCTCGAGGATAAAGAGCTTGAGCGTACCATAGAACAAACATATCGATTCCAGTCTTTACCAACAAATCAAACAACGGAAGATATATTGTTACAGAATAGTTTTACCGCTATCCACCTTTCAAATGAGTTGATTGAGATTGTACACAAAACATACAGAATCAATTTGCTTGGTGACAATCCTGGTAACTATGAGAGAACATCATCTGGTCGTACACTTGATGAGGCGTTTACAAAGCTATTTGTTGCTACCCCAAAACGTATCTAACTCGGTTCACAGTGAACCGAGTTTTTTGATGCTATACTTCCCTCATATGCAACAACCAGATCAAAACAAAAAAGTATGTACACACCATTGTTGTGAGTGTGATGGGTGCGGTGCGGTGTGCGCGCACGGCATCGGGATCCGCAAAGGGTACTGGGTGCGACACTTCCTCATCCTCGTGTTTGGGGTGATCGCGGCGTTTTTTGTCGGATACTATCTTGGAGAGCTCAAGGGATACATCATGGCAAGCTACGGAGTGCCGATGCATACTCGTATGATGAGATAGTTAGCTCCCGCCCGTGTGGCGGGGGTGTTGTTTATAGCCATGCGCAAGCGCGATCGCGATGATATGTAGTGCGCCAGATGCTCTGAGTGCACGAGTAGCTTCGGCTATCGTTGCACCTGTTGTGATCACATCATCGATGATGACATAGGTGCGCGATGGATCGAGCACTTTTGTAGTAGACATCGAATCCACTACATTGGTATGACGAGTGTGTTTGTCGCAGCGAGCTTGGGGGAGTGTGAACCGCGTCTTTTGGAGGATCGGCGCTATCGATGCGCCAGGTAGTTTGGAGACCCACCATGACGCGAGGAGGTGCGCTTGGTTGTATCCACGCTCACGCGCGCGTCGTTTGCTCCCAGGTATCGGGATGAGTAGCACAGATGAGTACGGAGCAAGAACGTTTGCTATATAGGGGAGTGCTGCGCTTGCAAGGGATCGAGCGAGCTCGCTGTGGCGGTAGTACTTGAGCTCCCATATGGCGCGCTGGACGAGTCTGTCGCTGTAGCTAAATATTGCGTGTTGATGGGGAGATAGCGGCGCACTTGGCTTGATGCGTGAGATACACACTGCGCACAGCGCAGCTCCCGGTGTCCGACAGGCGCTGCAGCGCTCGGGGAACAGTAGATGTGACATCCATGACCCCATAGGAAATATCCAAATATGCTTTATACTAGCTGTATATGGACAGTATACTCTCAGGACTCAAATCTGCACTCAGTGGTATCTTTGGCAAGGCGCAGGACAACACGGCAGTCGGTATTGATATCGGGTCTTCGTCGATCAAAGTCGTCGAGCTCAAACGTGAAAACGGTCGCGCGCTCCTTTCGACATACGGTGCGCTCTCTCTTGGGCAATACAAAGAAGGCGGCATGCTCGGACAGGTGGTAGTGCTCGATGCAGATACTACTGCCAAAGCACTCCTCGATGCACTCAAGGAAACTAATATCCAAAGTAAAAATGTAGTCGTCGGTATCCCATCTATCTCATGTATCATTTTTATCTTGCAGCTTCCTGCGGCGATCGATGAAGCAAACTTGCCACAAGTGGTCCCTGCCGAATCCAAAAAGTTTATCCCTGTCCCGATCGAAGATGTGTCGCTCGACTGGTACGTGATCCCGCGTCGCGAAGACTCAGGTATCGCATCTCGCGTCGTCGCAGAGTCTGGCGGAGAGGCAATGATGTCAGTACTGGTTGTTGCAACGCTCAACGAAACACTCGTCAAATACACCGACGTCCTCCAAAAGACAGGACTTGCAAACGACTCGCTCGAGATCGAGATCTTTAGCCATATCCGTTCGACACTGACTCGTGAACTGTTCCCGGTGCTTATCATCGATATCGGTGCGTCCAAGACTAAGCTCACGATCGTCGAGCACGGTATCGTCGAGACGTTTAGACTTGTCAATCGTGGAAGCCAAGATATGACGCAAGCAATCGCGCGCTCACTCGAAGTCACGTTTGATAAAGCAGAAGAATACAAAAAACAGTTTGGGCTCATCGCAAGCCCTGAGCATCCGACAGTCTCTGACATCATGAAGACACAGTTTGTCGATATCTTTCAAGAAGCAAATACCAACATCCTCGCATATGAAAAACGGTATAACAAAAACATTGGCAAGATTATTTTTACCGGCGGTGGTGCGATGACCAAGGGACTCCTCGAGTATGCAAGTCAGAGTTTCTCTGCAGAGCTTGCGATTGCTGATCCGTTTTCGAAAGTCGAAGCACCAGTGTTCCTCGCAGGAGTACTCAAGACAACGGGGCCAGAGTTTTCTATCGCGCTTGGTCTCGCACTCAAAAAGTTTCAGCAGTAATCCACTGAAATCAATCGTTTTTCCTTGCACTCTACTAGTGTTACTCGGTATACTAGAGTATCAATGGAACCAATGATGCCTACATCGTTTATCCCAAAGCGTCCGGTGAGTACCGAGCCGGTACCTGTTTCGCACAAAAGTTCTCATGTTGTGGGACTGCTCTCACTTCTTGCTGCAGTTGTAGTGATCGCTACTGGCGTGTCATATGTTGGCGTGCGTTTTTATCACAAAAATCTTCTCGCACAAAAAGCAAAACTTGATCTACAGATCAACGAAGCCCGAAAGGGGATCGGTACGGATTTCCTTGCAGATATGAAGCGGCTCGATGCGCGTATCGTTGGGGTCAAGCAAACGATCGATAACCATATCGTCGTATCTCCTATCTTTGCAGCGCTTGAGCAGACGACTCTTCGATCGGTCCAGTACAAGACGTTTAGTTATATATTTGACACTGACCCTGCGACCAAATCAAAAATAGTCAAAGTGACACTCACTGGATCTGCAAAGAGTTATGCGACGATTGCACTCCAGTCTGATTCATTTACCCAAAATAGTCTTATCAAAAATCCTGTGTTCTCAAACCTCACACTCGATGACAAAACCAATGCGGTGACCTTCAAACTCGTGTTTGAGGTAAATCCTGCATCACTCTCATACGAATCATTTATCGCAGGTCTTCAAAAACAAACAGCTATATGAAATACTTTTTCTCTCTACTTCTCATAGCAGTATCAGTCGCGGTGTTCATCGTGCTTATCAAGCCGCAATATGCAGAGCTCCAGGCAACCCGTCAGTCAGTAAACACTGCGCAAGCAAATCTCGATACAGCAAGCAAACTCGCTCGTTCTCGTGATGAACTCATTGCTCGATACAACAGTATCAGCAAAACTGATCTCGATAACCTCCGCACACTTTTGCCAGATGCGGTTGATAACATCCGTCTCATCATCCAGATCAACTCGCTTGCAAACAAAAACGGTCTTTCGTCATTGCGCAATGTTGATTATCAAACAGCAGAAGACACTACTCCCGGTGCGGTCCAAGACCCATCTCTTGCCAAGCGTTCGTACGGTGAGTTTGCTATCTCGTTCCAAACAACTGGACAATACAAAAACTTCCTCGCATTTATGTCAGACCTAGAGCAAAACCTACGACTTGTCGATGTGACCAGTATAGAATTTAGCCCTGCGGATCAAGGTGTCCAGCAGAGCGCTGCAACGAGCATGACATACAAGGTCGCATTAAAAACGTATTGGCTAAAACAGTAGTATGAGTAAAAAAGTTAAAATTTTTGCAATTGTGGGGTTGGTGATTGCTGCAGTCATAGCGGCGATGACCTTTATCAAAAAGCCAGCATCTACTCCAGCGCCTTCAAACAACGGGATTGCTTCTTCAGCACAAAAAGCAGCAGGTGTCCCACTTCCGACCACTTCATCTGCTCCAAGTGAGTTTTCAGTACTCCTCTCGACAATCAACAGCATCAACATCGATACGAGTATATTTACCGATAGTGCATATCGAGCACTTCGTGATTATCCAATCACTCTCGGCACTGATATAAAGGGGCGCCCAAATCCATTTGCGCCGATCGGTGTTGATACAGGGAGCATCACTGGTGTTGCTCCTGTTGTCCAAGTACAGTTTGACACCATCCAGCCAGGCAAAGTGACGGCAACCACTGCAGAGTTTGGAGCGCAAGCTATCGTCAGCACACCAGAGACTGCAAGTGTTGTGTTTGAGTATGGCACCAATGATCTTCTCGGATCAGCAACTGCTCCAGTCGCACTTGGCAAAAACGGTACAGTATTGTACCGAGTCACAGGACTTGCTCCGGCTACAACGTATTATGTACGAGCAGTCCTTGCGCAAGGGTCGATGACTACTCCTGGCAATATCATGACGTTTACCACGCTAGCTCGGTAACATGTTTCTCGACTTTCTTCTTTCGCAAGGGACAATCACAGAGCTTCAATACAACAAGGTGATGAACACCTTGGATACTGAGTTCCACGGTGACCTCACAAAAGCACTCGTATCCGTCGGGGTAACTGAAGACGCGGTTACTACTGCAAAAGCAGGGTTTTACAAGATTCCATACCAAAAAGTAAATATCAGTGCGCTTACTCCAGACATCGTTCGATATGTCGAAGAGAGTGCTGCAACCCACTACAAGTTTGTCCCAATCGCATTTGCAGATGGCGTATTATCTATCGGTGTGACTGAACCAGAAAACATCGAGGCGATGAATGCGCTCCAGTTTATCTCGGTCAAACTTGCGGTACCATTCAAGATATTTTTGATTTCACATAGCGACTATCTCGCAGCGATTGAGGTATACAAAGGAGTCAGTACTGAAGTCGACAAAGCGGTAAATGATCTCAACGACGAGCTTGAGCTTGCAAACAAAGAGGTATTGCAAAACAAAGGCGATGTACTCAAACCTTCAACAGGAGAAGGCGAGGCAAAGATTGTCGAAGATGCACCAATCATCAAAATCGTCGCAGTGATCATCAACCACGCAGTTGAAGGTGGAGCATCAGATATCCACATCGAAAACAATGGTGAACAGGTCAAAGTCCGCTATCGTGTCGATGGTACGCTCCATACTACGTTGGTCCTACCACTCAATACATTTGATGGTATTGTTGCTCGTGTCAAAATCTTGTCCAAACTTCGTCTTGATGAAAAGCGCAAACCACAAGACGGATCGTTCTTTACGATGATCGAAGGTCGCAAGATTGAGTTTCGTGTCTCGACCTTCCCCGCATACTTTGGAGAAAAGATCGTGATGCGTATCCTTGATTCTGAACGAGGTATCCGCAAGATTGATGATCTCGACATGGCACCACAACAGCGCGAGATGATCAGACGAGCGCTCGCGCGTCCGTATGGCCTGATCCTCATCTCGGGTCCAACCGGATCTGGTAAATCAACCACACTCTATTCGATGCTCAACGATATCGACCGCGAAAGCGCCAACGTCGTTTCACTCGAAGACCCGGTCGAGTACCAAATCCCTGGCGTGACACAGTCACAGGTGCTTCCTGAGATCGGGTACACGTTTGCAGCAGGACTACGTTCGATTCTTCGCCAGGACCCCAACATCATTATGGTCGGAGAGATCCGTGACAAAGAAACCGCTGAGCTTGCGATCCAGGCGGCGCTCACGGGTCACATCGTGCTCTCGACTATCCACACCAACAACTCGATCGGTATCGTGCCACGTCTCGTCGACATGGGGATCGATCCATATCTCATCGCGCCGACACTCGTCCTTGCGATGGCGCAGCGTCTCGTCAGACGAGTCCATCCGAGTGCACGCCACCAAGTCCCCATCGATGATGCGACCAAGGCATTTATCGATCAAGAATTTGCTGACCTCAACCCTGAAGTACGGTCGAAACTATCGATTCCTACAACTATGTACGATGTCAAACCTTCCTCAGAAGCACCATCGATGACTCGAGGTCGTATCGCAGTATTTGAGATGTTTGAGGTCGACAAAGACATCCAACAGATCATCCTCAAAAACCCAGTTGAGCAAGAGATTTATAAGGCATGTCGTGCAAAAGGGATGACCACACTGCGAGAAGACGCACTTCTAAAGGCGCTCAGTGGAGATGTCCTCATGCAAGAGGTCTACGGCCTATAGACGAAACAAAGGGAATCAGAGTATACTCAGACATATGGATGCAAATGCACAAAAAACGATTTTGATTGTTGATGATGATAGTTTCCTCCTCGACATGTACGCGATGCGGTTCTCGCAAGAAAAATATACAGTGGTGACTGCAAGTGGGGCAGATCAGGCGCTCGAGAAGCTCCGAGGGGGCACTGTCCCAGATGTCATGCTTTTGGATGTTGTGATGCCCGGCACTGATGGATTTGAGCTTCTCGAAAAGATTAATGCAGAAGGTCTCGCAAAAAACACTATCAAAATATATCTCTCAAACCTTGGTCAAGAACAAGATATCGCACGTGGCAAATCGCTCGGTGCAGCAAGCTATATCGTCAAAGCAAATGCAACCCCAAGTGAGGTCGTCGCGCACGTCCAAGAAGTAATGAAACAACATGGAGTATAAAAAGACATTTGAAGAATTGATCGATATATTGATTCGTGAAGATGGTTCCGATCTTCATCTTTCGACAGGTCGATTTCCAGCGATCCGTGTCAACGGTGAGCTTATCTTTTTGATGAACAGACAAGCACTCACCCAAGAAGATCTCGAAGGTATCATCCAGGCGGTTTTGAGTCCTGAACACTACAAGCACTTTACCGAAACACAAGAGCTTGATTTTTCATATGAGTATCAGGGTTCGATTCGTTTGCGTGGCAACGTGTTTGTTCAGCAGAACAAGTACTCAATGGTGCTGCGTCTCATCCCACATGTCAAAACACTCCAAGAACTCAATCTCCCTCCTATGCTCGCTGATTTTGCACGGCGTCGACAAGGATTTTTCTTGGTAGTGGGACCGGTCGGACAAGGCAAAAGCGCAACCATGTCATCGATGGTAGGTATCATCAACGAAGAACGATCAGCCCACGTGCTCACGATCGAAGATCCTGTTGAGTACGTCTACGAACCCAAAAAGGCTATCATCGACCAGCGTGAAGTAGGGATCGATACCGCAAGCTTTGAGGCAGGGCTTCGGAGTGCATTTCGTCAAGACGTCAACGTCATCTTGATCGGTGAGATGCGCAATGCTGAGACGATGGCAGCAGCAGTCACTGCAGCAGAGACGGGGCACTTGGTTCTTTCGACACTGCATACCAACAACGCATCACAAACCATCGATCGTATCATCGACTCATTTCCAGCTGCACAACAAGACCAGGTGCGCATCCAGCTTGCGTCATCGCTTATCGGTATCTTTTCGCAGCGTCTCGTACCACGTGTGGCAGGAGGTCGTATCCCTGTCTATGAACTTCTTATCAACAACGCAGCTGTTGCCAATCTCATCCGCGAGAAGCGCACCCATGAGATCGATATGGTCATCGAGACAGGATTTGAGCAAGGGATGATCGATATGAACCGCTGTCTCGTTGATCTCGTCAGACAGGGAGAGATCACAATAGAAACCGCGTACGCATACTCTCTTAATCCTAAAAACCTCGAGCGATTGCTATAAAACCTATGAATTTTAAATACCAAGCTATCACCAATACTGGAGAGAAACGAGAAGGCGTCATCGAAGCGGTCAATCGTGACCTTGCGATTGCAGGACTCCAGCGTCGTGGACTCATCGTCACCACGATCAAAGATGAAAAAGAACAAAAGAAATGGTTTGAGCTTTCTATCTACGAAAAGATCCCGATGAAATCTGTTGTGATCCTCTCACGTCAGATTTCGACACTCTTTGATGCACAAGTTTCAGCGCTCAAGGCTTTTTCGCTCCTTGCGGACAACACCGAAAACAAACTCCTTGCAGGTAAACTCAGTCAGATCGTCGCAGATCTCCAGGCAGGATCTGCGATTGCTGCAGCGCTTGCCAAACATCCCGATGTGTTTTCGGACTTTTATGTCAACATGGTCAAAGCAGGTGAGGAGAGTGGTAAGCTCACGCAAGTATTTGCCTACATGGCAGACTATCTCGATCGGCAGTACGCCCTCACGTCCAAGACCAAACATGCGCTTGTGTACCCAGCGTTTGTGATTGGCATCTTTATCGCCGTGATGATCCTTATGTTTACTGTCGTCGTCCCCAAACTCTCTGCGATCATCCAAGAATCAGGCCAAGAAGTACCGTTTTATACCAAGATCGTTATGGCGGTTTCAAACTTCCTAGTGCAGTACGGCATATTCCTTTTGATTGGTGTTGTGATATTTGCAGGGTACCTTATCAGACTCTCTCGTACCAAGCGCGGCAAAGAAGCGCTTGATGAAGCACGTCTCGGGATCCCGGTTGTCGGCAACTTGTACCAAAAGCTCTACCTCGCGCGTATCGCTGACAACATGGATACCATGCTCTCATCAGGTATCCCAATCATCCGCGCGATCGAGATCACTGCAAACGTGGTCGGCAACAAACGCTACCAAGCAGTCATGCTCGATGCCATGGAATCAGTCAAAGCCGGTAAGTCACTCTCGCAAGCACTCTCAGCGCATCCAACTGAGATACCCAAGATCATGACCCAGATTATCCTCGTCGGTGAAGAAACAGGATCGATGGGCTCTATCCTCAAGATGCTTGCCAAGTTTTATAACCGCGAAGTCGACGAAGCGGTCGACACGCTCGTGGGACTCATTGAGCCGTTTATGATCATCTCACTCGGTGTGGGTGTCGGACTCCTCCTTGTGTCGATCCTTGTCCCGATCTACAACATCGCAAGCGGTATCAACTAACATGTCTACCACACGATTTACAAAATCAGGCTTTACTCTTATCGAGCTCCTCGTCGTCATTGCGATCATCGGTATTCTTGCGTCAGTCATACTCGCGAGTCTCAATAGTGCCCGAGATAAGGGGAGAGATTCAGCTATTAAATCAACATTTAGTCAGTTGCGTACTCAATTGGAGATTTATTATGACACTAATAAAAATTATGGCGTTATTGTACCTAGTAATACACAAGGAAGTTGTGCACTCCATGCTTCTGATCTGCCGGGAGCGTCGTACCCATGCTCTGTATTAAATGATCCAACTATATTTGCATTGATACAAGATATTGCGAAGAAAACATCAGATCCTTGTAAATGCGTTCGTGTAAATATCACAGTAACACCGACTCCGGGATATGCTATATATGCTACCGTAGGAGATCCCGACAAATCAGATACTGTGTATCCAGGATGGTGTATTGACAGTACTGGTATTGCAGTTTCTTATAAAAAGCGACTCACAACTCTTGCATATAGCTGTAGCGATTCAGGGCTTGAGAAATAGTACCAATATACCTCA
This sequence comes from uncultured Candidatus Saccharibacteria bacterium, assembly GCA_964481155.1. Lineage (GTDB taxonomy): Bacteria > Patescibacteriota > Minisyncoccia > Phycocordibacterales > UBA9973 > UBA4124. Next base: position 8,953 of record CAYZSX010000002.1, on the reverse strand, counting down.
AGGTGCTATACTATAAGACGTTACAAAGACATTTGTAATAATCGATTATTATCAATTATTTTAAGTTTGATTTATGAAAAAGAATTTTAAAGGAGGTTTCACTCTGATTGAGCTCCTTGTCGTCATTGCGATCATCGGTATCCTCGCATCAGTGGTACTTGCATCACTCAACACTGCTCGATCAAAAGGTGCTGATGCAAACATCAAAGCAAACCTTGCAAACGCGCGTGCACAAGCAGAGCTCTTCTATGACGGTCCTACCGGTAACCAAACATATGCAACTGTTTGTACAGCAAGTGGTGGGATAAATGCATTGATTGCGGCAGCAGCTACTACAGCAGGTGCAACACTTAATACAAGTGGAACAACTGCTCAAACAACTACCTCATCATACTGTTTCTCAACAAACTCTGCTTGGGCTGCTTCAGTTCCTCTTAAGCAAGCAAATGTTGTAAGTGCTAGTTCGGGTGTAGATTATTACTGCGTAGATAGCGCGGGTGCATCAAAGACAATTGATAATCCTCTAGCTGCAAGCGCTGTTAATTGTTAGTTTTCTTAAAACAAAAACACCCCGAGTTGGGGTGTTTTTGTTTTGCACAGGTAGCATAGAGAACTGGTGGTGATATACTGTATGTATGTTTTTTCTTCCACTTGTTATTTTTGTCATCGGACTGTTGGTCGGGAGTTTTCTCAACGTCGTCATCTTGCGGATGAACACCGGGAGATCAGTCGTCACTGGGCGCAGTGCATGCCCGCGATGCAACCACAGGCTCGAGTGGTATGAGCTTGTCCCGGTGTTCTCATTTATCGGACTACGCGGCAAGTGCCGTACCTGTCGCAACCATATCTCGGTGCAGTATCCGATCGTTGAGCTCATCACCGGTATCGTGTTTGTCCTCCTGTATACCAAGTTTTTGATTGGCGGATTTACACTCGGCGCGTGGATCATGTTTGGATTTGCAGCGGTCGTTGCAGCTCTCCTCATCGTCATCACCGTGTACGATCTACGGCACAAGATCATCCCTGATCAGGCGGTATACCCGCTGATCTTGCTTGCATTTGCGTCGATCATCTGGCGCGCAGTGCAGGATCCATACACAACGTCGGCATGGGGTCTTATCCTCGGAGGACTTATCGTTGCGCTTCCGTTTTTTGTATTGTGGTATTTCTCCAAAGGCAAAGCAATGGGGTTTGGCGACGTCAAGCTTGCACTTGCGATCGGATGGCTCGTCGGGATCGTGCAGGGCTTTACCGCAGTACTCCTTGCGTTTTGGGTGGGAGCGATCGTCGGACTGTTCCTTATCGGCATCTCGCGTCGATATGGTATGAAGAGTGAGATCGCATTTGGTCCGTTTCTCGTGATCGGTCTTTGTATCGTGGCGCTCTGGAATGTTACAATACAATCACTCTTTCCTGTATGGCAGTAACAACAAACCTACAAAAAGGTGTCACCCTCATTGAGATGATCGTCGTCGTTGCGATCATCGCAGCGGTCTCGAGTGTGATCATCTTTAACTACTCAGACTTTAGTACCAACGTGTCGGTACGCAACCTCGCGCAAGAAATCGCACTCTCAGTCCGCAAGGCACAAACCTATGCGACGAGTGCTCGTCCGATCGACGGGCTTAGTGGTGTCGATAGTGGGTCGTTCCCAGGATACGGCATTAGTTTTTCGGTTGGGGGACCACTTACACCATCAGATCCGATGACACCAGGTCCGAAACAGTTTGTACTTTTTGCACAGGTTGGAGGTCAAGGAGATCAGCCATTGTACGACAAAGGTTTACAGTGTGGCAATCCTAGCGCAAGCGACGAGTGTCTCGAGAGTTTTGCGATCACAACTGCTGACCGTATCACGAGTATCTGTGGTATCCCTGGTTCAGGTCGACCAGTATGCTATACCGACGCAAAAGTTGATATCACATTTGAACGTCCAAGCCCTGACGCAATAATCTGTTTGAGTGCAAACCAAAGTGAATATTTGTGTACCATACCCTACGTTGTGATCAATCTCGAGTCAGCAAAAGGGCTTAAGCGATCAGTGACCATTTGGACCACTGGGCAGATCAGCGTACAATAACAATCATGAAGTACCACTCATCACAATCCGGATTCACCCTCGTTGAGCTCATGGTATCGCTCTCGCTCTTTATCATCGTCGTGCTTGCACTTGTCGCATCGCTCTATACGGTCAACGATGCATCCAGACGTGTCCAGGCGATGCGTACTGTTATGGACAACCTCAACTTTGCTATGGAGTCGATGAGTCGCAATATCAGAACGAGTGAAAAGATTGTCTGTGGAAGTGAGTTTCGAAATACGGGCGACCCTAATTGTCGAATCAAACCGATTAGTGCTGGCCCCAATGAGATTATTTCAATGCGAAGTACGCTCGGCAAACGTCAGGTTGTAGAGTATCGACTCAACAACGGTGCTATAGAAAAAAGAAACACTGGCTTTGTAACAAGCATCAACGATATCACCTCAGGAATACCAGAAGTACCCCGTGATAGCGACTGGATCGCTATCACATCACCAGAGATCACTATCGATTCGTTTAGTTTTTATGTGGATGGAGCAGAGTATACTGATGGAGCTCAACCGAGTGTTATCGTCAAGATAGAAGGTGTTGCATCGGTGCCAGGTGGTACCTCAGTACCGTTTGCTGTACAGACACTACTCTCACAGCGCACCCCAGAACCAATCGTTGGTACATAATATATGAAAAAACAGAGCATCAAAAACCAAAAAGGGTTTACGCTTATCGAGACACTCATCGCGATTCTTATTCTCGCGCTCACGATCGGGGCACTGCTGACACTTACTGCGGGTGGATTTTTCTCTATACGGTATGCCAAAAACGATATTGTTGCAGCAAATCTTCTCCAAGAATCGCTCGAATTTATCAGAAATACGCGAGACAACGCTGCCCAGGGAGGTTTGGATTGGAATACATGGATTGATCAATACAAGCAATGTCGAACAGATATAAATAGTGACGGCTGCATTATCAATCCATATAGTGATGCATACCAAGGCTCATACAGTGTAAGCGATGCTGTTGTCGGGTGTTCAGGTGATTGTCCCAATCTTTCATATTTCCCAGCATCAGGATTTTATGGATATACCGGCTCTCTCAATGTGTTTGATCCTTCCAATGCAGATACAAATCGGTACGAAACATCGTTTGTGCGAACAGTCAAAATGGATCTAGTGACAACTACACCTGATCCGCAGCTTATCGTTACCGCTCGGATGGACTGGCTCAACGGTACTAATAGGAAATCTACAACACAATCAATCATACTCACACCATGGAATCTCCAATAAAACAAACACAATCAGGATTTGCGATGTTGTTCACAGTGCTCATCGTGAGCCTCATCTTGACGATTGCTGTTAGTATCTCCAACCTTACCCTTCGTCAAGCAGTGCTCTCAAACCTCGCCAAGGATTCACAGGTAGCATTTGCGCAAGCTGATGCTGCAGTAGAATGCGCAATGTATGAAGATACCTATCGAGGGAGTTTCCCGATTGGAACTACTCCAGATACAGGAACATCGACAAGTGCGCCTCAAACACTTACCTGTGGTGACAAGAAGCTCGTGCTCTCTACTACTGCTCAAAACCCTAAAAATATCAGTAGACAAGATTATCTCGTCTACGTCTTTGATGTAAACGATCCTGGATACAATGAAAATAAGCCTTGTTTCTCAATCACATTTGACAAGACCAATGTAGCTCAGTATTCCCGTGTACAGGGGACCGGGTCCAACATTTGTGGGGCAAGCACCCGTCGCGTAGAACGCTCACTTGAGGTAAAGTACTAGGTATGCCAGAGAACGTAAAAGACAGAATGCATAAGCTCCGAGCGGAGATAGCTGATCACGCTCGTGCGTATTATGAGCTCGATGCGCCGACTATCTCAGATGCGGCGTATGACTCGCTTGTCGCAGAGCTTCGGGCACTCGATGCGGCGCACCCCCAGTGGGCAGACCTCAACTTTGTGATATATCGGGTAGGGGGTGCGCCGCTTGATGCGTTTACCAAAGCCGAGCACAGCACGCGTATGCTCTCCTTGAGCGATGCCTTTTCCTATGACGAGATACGTGCGTGGGATGCTCGTATCCGTAAACTTGTGGGGGAGCAGGCATACACGTACTTTTGTGAGCTCAAACTCGACGGGCTTGCGATCTCGCTCATTTATGAGGAGGGTGTACTCGTCCGTGCAGTCACGCGTGGTGATGGATCAGTCGGTGAAGATGTCACGCAAAACGCAAAAACGATCGAGAGTATCTCGCTTCAGATCCCAGACAAACGAACTATCGAAGTGCGTGGTGAAGTCGTCATGAGCAAGGCAATACTTATCCATCTCAATAAAAAATACGAAAAAGAAGGCAGACAACTCCTTGCCAACACGCGCAACGCCGCAGCAGGATCGCTCAGGCAGCTTGATCCGGCGATCACTCGTGAACGTAGGTTGGACTTTTTTGCATGGGACTGTCTTGATCAGTCGATCTCGCATCACTCAGACAAACACAAACTCCTTGCGCAGCTTGGATTTATGGTTGCTCGCGATGAAGCCGTTTGCACTTCTCTTGAGGAAGTAGAGGCGTTTATCGAGGCATTTGAAAAGAAACGTGATGCGTTTCCATACGGCACCGATGGTATCGTCATCCAGGTCAATGAGTCATCACTCCAAGGTGAGCTCGGGGTTGTCGGCAAAGCGCCTCGCTACGCGCTTGCATACAAGTATCCTGCAGAGCAGGCAACCACGACCGTTATCAACATCAGTGTGCAAGTAGGGCGCACCGGCGTGCTTACCCCACTTGCGCATTTTGTACCAGTACCGGTTGCTGGTTCGACAGTGAGCAAGGCGACACTGCACAACATCGAACAGATAGAACGTCTCGATGTACGTGTCGGAGATACGGTCATCATTCAAAAGGCAGGGGACGTGATCCCTGAAGTCGTCGAAGTCATCAAAACGCTCCGACCCAAAACAACCAAAGCTTTTGTCATGCCCAAACAATGTCCCGTGTGTGACAGTCCAGTAGATCGACGTGAAAGCCAAACACGTGATGAGACAGTCGCATACTACTGTAGCAACGATGCGTGTCCGGCGAGAAATACACGCGGGATCATCCACTTTGTCAGATCCCTCGATATCTACGAAGTCGGTCCCAAGATTGTCGAGAAGCTCCAAGACGAAGGGCTTGTGAGTGATGCGGCAGATCTGTTTTATCTCACAGAAGCAGACCTCGCGGGACTTGAGCGTATGGGAGAAAAAAGTGCAAAAAACATCACTCAAGCAATCGCCGACAAAACGCACCCACCACTTGATCGCTTCATCACTGCGCTCGGCATCCAGCACGTCGGCGAAGAAACTGCGCGAGATCTTGCGACGACGTTTGCTACTTGGGACAAATTTTGGAGTGCAACTGCAGACGACTTTGACGCGATCGAAAACATTGGTCCTGCAGTGACTGCATCGATCATGACGTACAGGGCAAATCCTGCATCACAACATCTCATCGACAAACTCTTTGCCGGAGGTGTACAGCCACAGCACGCCAAGAAAGTAGAGAAGGGAGTGTTTACTGGGCAAACGTTTGTGCTCACTGGCACACTCCCGACCCTGTCTCGTGATGAAGCAAAAAAGATGATTATTGCTCGCGGCGGCAAAGTATCGGGATCTGTTTCCAAAAACACTACGTACGTACTTGCAGGAGAGAGTGCGGGATCCAAACTTGATGATGCAGAAAAACTCGGTGTCAAAATTATCGACGAAGAAGTATTTTTGAAGATGGTGAAATAATTATTGACAAAGTGTATCGCTATTAACAATAGAGTTGTATTGTTCAGCAGTAATTACTTTTCGGGTACCTGTAGAATCTGAGCAAAAGTAATTTACTGCGTCTTTCTCATGGTTACCCCCTCTTAATTTTGTTGTTGCTACCCAACTATCGCTATCTCCAAAACAAAGTACAGGCTCCTTCTTTGCATTGTTCTTTTTTATTGTGTCGATCATGGTAACTAATACAGGATTATCACATGCCGATGAATAAGAACCAGTTTTGCTATATATAGTCTGTGCTTCCGCTAACATGTTGCTAACATATGCTTTAACTATCAGATCATGACTTTTGCGGGGTTCTTGATATAGACCTAGAAACCTAACTAAGAAACATAGGGTTGCAAGTGAATAAAATATAATACCAGCAGCAGAAATTATATCTTTTTTAAGTAAAGATATACCTGCTGAAAATAAAATAATAGGATTAATAATGAGTACCCACGCAGCAATTAGTGGAAGAATAGAATCTAATATTTTGTAAGATACAGGTAGCAAACCCGAATCTCCGCTTACAACTATAAAAAGAAATACAACCTGAATGCAAAATAAAGTAACAATCCATTGTTTTTTCATAACTACAATTATACTGTTTTGTTATACATTAGCTATATTTTGTAAAAACTTTATAAAATATATATTTTATCTGTCAACACCATCCCCAAAAAGGCCATATTCTGCTATAGTTACTACACTATGGATATCGATCAGGTGAAGAAACTCGCACAGCTCGCACGTATAACAGTGCCCGATGAAGAGCTTGAAAGTTTTGCAAAAGATATAGGCAACATCATCGGCTTTGTCGACCGTGTTCGCAATGTTCAGCTCGATGTGGTACCAGATATAAGTGGTATGCAAACTAATATTGTTCGAGATGATACTGTTAGGTCACTAGCAAGTGCTTATGACCTTGTTGAATGCGCTCCAGCTCACCAAGATCATTTTGTAAAAGTTCCAAAAGTAATTGAATAATTTATGACTATTTCAGAGCTTAATAAAAAATATCTTACAAAAGAAACAACTGTAGCCGTTGTTATACATGACTATATTACTCGCGCCAAAGCAGATACTCTCAACATATTTCGAGAGGTGTTTACTGATGTTGATGAACAGATAGAGAAAGCTCAGGCAATGTTTGATAATGGAACCGCTACACCAATGACCGGAGTACCTGTTGTACTTAAAGACAATATTTTATTTGCCGGCCATATTGCGGGTGCTGCATCCAAAATGCTCGAGCACTATGTTGCTTCATATGATTCTACTGCAGTTAAACAGCTTAAAGAAGCGGGAGCGGTAATCATTGGCCGAGTAAATATGGATGACGGAGCTATGGGTGCATCAACTGAAAACTCTGCATACGGAGTTACTCATAATCCACTTGATCCAACCCGTGTTCCTGGAGGTTCATCTGGTGGTAGTACCGCAGCTGTTGCTGCAGACCTTGCGGTTGTTGCACTAGGTTCAGATACTGGGGGATCTATCAGGCAACCATCATCTTTTTGTGGTGTGGTTGGTATGCTTCCAACATATGGGACAGTATCTCGACACGGTTTGATAGCCATGGCTAGTTCATTTGATGTTATTGGACCAATCGCTCACACTGTCGAAGATGTGAAGACTCTTTACGATACAATTGCAGTCCAGGACGTATTGGATAGTACTTCAGTTTCTCAAGAGTCTCGAGAAGTCGTTCTTAAAAAAAGACTTGCTATCCCTCGAGGTATTTTTACACAAGGAGGTGTAGAACAAGAAGTGAAGGAAAATTTTGAACAGACTGTTGAAAAACTTAAAAAAGAAGGTTTTATTGTTGAGGAAGTTGAATTGCCACATTTTGGAGATTCTTTGGCGGTTTATTATATATTGATTCCTGCAGAAGTATCATCAAATCTTGCGCGTCTTGAAGGGGTACGGTATGGAGATCGTGTTGGTACAGGGTCAATCAAAGATTTTTATGGAGATACTAGGGGGGCGCTTTTTGGTAAAGAAGTTCGTCGACGCATTCTCACAGGTACATACGTTCTTTCTCATGGATACTATGACGCATATTACAACAAAGCTGTAGCGCTTCGCGCAATAATTCGTAAAGAGATAGAAACAGTTCTTGAAAAGTATGATGCTATCGTTACACCAACCTCTCCAACAGTAGCGTTTAAGATAGGAGAAAAAGCAAACGATCCAGTCGCAATGTATCTTGCAGATCTTTTTACTGTACCTGCAAATATCGCACAGCATCCAGCAATCTCAGTACCATCTGGTAAGGATAGTAAAGGACTCCCTTTTGGTATTCAGTTTATAGGGCCTCGATTTGGTGAACAAACACTTTTTGCACTCGGCAAAACGATAGAATCTGTGAGATAATGTCTCTATGCAATCATCTGTACCAGATCCGGTATTTCTCAATGTAGAATTTATCTTTTCATGGTTGTGGGGACACATCATTTCTCCTATTTTTTCTCAAGGATTTTTGTCATTCCTCGAGATCCTTGCATCGATCCTCCTCATCGCAGGGATCACTATTGTGCTGTATTGTCTCGTGAGACTTTATGAGATCAAACAAGAAGACGCCAAAAAAGCAGCAAAAGAAAAAGCTGCATCTTCTACTCCTACACAAATCTCAACTGCCTCAGCTGGTCAAAACGACACACTTCCAGGGGCAGCTCCGATCGAGCAATCTGTCCCTCGCAACGAAACATGGGAAAGTATACGAGGCAAACTTTTGAGCGAAACAGAAAGTGACTGGAGGATCGGTATCATCGAGGCCGATATCTATCTCGACCGAGTCCTCGATATCAAAGGTGTCCCAGGAGATACGCTTGGAGACAAACTCAAAAACGTCTCACCGAGCATACTTCCATCAGTCCAGGTCGCATGGGAAGCGCACAAGGTCCGCAATCGGATCGCACATGATGGTGCTGATTTTTCGCTTACGATGCCAGAGGTGCGCCGGGTATACTCATACTTTGAGATTGTGTTCCGTGATCTCGGAGTGATTGCCTGACTTGCGCCCGAGAGATACCTGTTGTATCATGCTCTCTACACACCGCGGGGTAGAGAAGAGGTATCTCGTAAGGCTCATAACCTTAAGACCCACGTTCG
>CAYZSX010000001.1:44934-68414 GCA_964481155.1 uncultured Candidatus Saccharibacteria bacterium | reverse complement strand
CACTGTTTGCACAAGAGCTTGTCGAGATGTATGAGCGATTTGCAGAATCTCGTGGGTGGAAAGTAAAACATACGGACGACTATACACTTGAGATCCGAGGTGCCGATGTGTATAAGCTCCTTCGGTATGAGACAGGAGTGCACCGCGTCCAGCGTGTGCCGGTGACGGAGAAAATGGGCCGTATCCACACTTCGACTGCGTCGATTGCGGTACTTCCAATGCGCAAAAAGGTGCAGATTGAGATCGCGCCGACTGATATCGAGATGGAGTATTCACGCTCTGGAGGTGCGGGTGGTCAAAACGTCAACAAAGTCGAGACCGCAGTTCGCCTCATTCACAAACCAACAGGTATCGATGTGCGTTGTACGAGTGAGCGTAGTCAGCTCGCTAACCGTGAGCGTGCGATGGAGATCTTGAAAGCAAAGCTCCAACAGCTCAAAGAAGAAGAGGAGGCGAAAAAGTACTCAGGTGACCGCAAAAGCCAGATCGGTACCGCCGATCGCTCCGAAAAGATCCGTACCTACAACTTCCCCCAAGACCGCGTCACTGATCATCGTATCCGTCAAAACTTCTCCAACATCCCCGGTATCATGCTGGGCAAGATAGACAAGATCATCGACGCCCTCGCATCCGGTGAGGTAGGGGAGGCGAGTGACGACGAGTAGCTTGAAAAAGTGTCAAAATCTGATATAGTAATGCAACCACGCGTGTATAGTTCAGTGGTAGAACGCTGTCCTGATAAGACAGAGGTCCATGGTTCGATTCCATGTACACGCACCCTATGCAGCTCTCGATTGTCGCAACCCCTATAGGCAATCTCAAAGACATCTCACTTCGTGCTCAAGAAGTGCTCACACAAGCGACACTTATTATTGCTGAAGATACACGCACGACAGGGCAACTTCTCAAGCTCCTTGAGATTGAGGGCAAAAAAGAATTTATCTCAAGTCATGCGCAAAGTAGTGATAGTGCTTTGGAAAAAGCTATAGAGCGCTGCAAAGACCACGAATATATCGTGCTTGTCACTGACGCGGGTACACCAGCGATATCTGATCCAGGGTCGCAGTTTATCGACGAATTCCGGAAGGCATACCCAGAAGCAATAATAGTACCGATTCCTGGGCCATCTGCACTTGTTGCTGCAGTATCTGTGTCAGGGTTTCCTGGTAATCATGTCGAGTTTGTTGGGTTTGTTCCGCACAAAAAAGGGAGGCAGACACTTTTTAATACGATTGCAGAAACTGAGCACATGGTCGTGATGTACGAGTCTCCACACCGCATACTCAAGACACTCGAAGCGCTCGCGAGTGCGGTGGGCGAGCGAGAGCTGATGATTGGTCGTGAGATGACCAAAGCATTTGAAGAATACCCGAGGGGTACCGCTTCGGAACTTTTGGCGTACTACAAGGCTCATCCTGACAAGGTAAAGGGAGAGTTTGTTGTTGTGGTTGCCCCGAGCTACTATCGTCGCTCAGGTTTGGAAAATCTGGTATAATCTGGATCTATGATTTCCAAGCTTCGCGCAGTACGCTTGATAGGTATAGTGTTTCTTTTTGTACCATTTTTAGGACTTCCGACGCCCTACAAAACCGGCATCACTATTATCCTTGGATTGGCGCTCATCTACATGAGCTATACACTCAAACGCGCGTACAAACGACTCAAATTTGAACTACGCCAAGAACAAGTAGTATCAACAACTCCGCATGCAACAATCTAACTCAAAACACTATACACGTATCGCTCGCATCGTTGGGGTACTTGTTGTACTTGTAGGAGGGTTTGTTGTTGGGGTGTACTACGGATACCAAAATCGTCCTGAGGTAGAAAAGATCACTACAGTGATCAACAAAGAACAGCCCGCTACAACTCAAGCACCAGCAGACTTTGATCCGTTCTGGAAAGCGTGGGGTATCGTCGACAAAAAGTTTGTTGATGCAGGCAAGACAAGCTCAGAAGATCGTGTCTATGGCGCGATCAAAGGGATGCTTGCATCGTTTGATGATCCGTATACGACATTTTTCCCGCCATCTGAAAACAAAATCTTTCAGAGTGAAATCGCGGGCACCTTTGACGGTATCGGTATCGAGATTGGAGAAAAAGAAAATGTGCTTACCGTCATCGCTCCACTCAAAAACACTCCCGCAGAGCGCGCAGGGCTTCGAGCAGGGGACAAGATCATCGCTATCGACGAGACAAGTACGAGCGATCTCGGTATCGACAAAGCGATCACACTCATTCGTGGCAAGGCTGGCACATCGGTCAACCTCACAATAGTCCGAGAGGGTCTTACTGCTCCCAAGGTAGTGAGTGTGACTCGTGAGAACATTTCACTGCCTACTGTTGATACAGAGACGCGACCAGACAAACAGGTATTTATAATCCATTTGTACAACTTTTCAGCGCAGTCGCCACAGCTATTTCGTGACGCACTCCAGGAGTACCTTGCATCAGGATATCCAAACCTACTTCTGGATCTTCGAGGCAACCCTGGTGGCTATCTCGATGCTGCAGTTTCGATTGGTAGTTGGTTTATCCCTGAAGGCAAAACCATAGTCAAAGAGATCGGCAAAACACCTGATGATGTGATCGTCCATACCAGCGCTGGACCCGATGTCTTTCCCGAAAAAGCAAAACTGATTGTGCTTGTGGACAAAGGATCTGCATCAGCGTCAGAGATTCTCGCTGGGGCTCTTTCGGAACAAAATGTCGGACTCCTCGTTGGAGAGCAAACCTTTGGCAAAGGATCTGTGCAAGAAGTGGTAAAACTCACAAGTGATACTTCACTTAAAATCACGGTTGCCAAATGGTATACACCCAACGGTGTCTCTATATCTGAAAGCGGGCTCACCCCAACGGTCAAGATACCGTTTGTCGAAAGTAAAAACGGCACTGATGAACAACTCGAAAAAGCGGTTGCACTGTTTGCCAAATAAGTATGAAAGTTATCCTCCAGCAAAACGTCCCCAAGGTGGGCAAAAAATATGAAGTCGTCGATGTGGCGCAGGGCTACGCAGAGCATGCACTTTTTCCCAAAAAGCTGGCAATCCAAGCGACACCTCAAGCACTTGAAAAGCTCGCTCGCACAAAACAAAGCGCTCAAAACGAGCGAGCGCTCAAGCACAAACTACTCGACGAAGCGATCAGTAGTGTCCGCGATCAAGTGCTTGTTATAAGCGCAAAGACCAACGAACAGGGAAGTCTCTTTTCAAAGATTGATGAAAGAGAAATCTCAAGAGCGCTCATGGATACTCATCGTATATCAATCGATACAGCTCATATGAGCATACAAGGAGGTCCGATCAAAAAAGCAGGTACGTATCTCGTCGATGTCACTGACGAGGGATATCACGCAACCTTTTCTATTGAGGTACGATAAAACCCCTCGAGAATCGAGGGGTTTTATTATTTTTCAATGATGTTTGCAGCTTTGCGTTTAACGATTGTACCGTCAAAGTTTTGTTTACGTTTGGTAGTGAACTTTACCACGCCATCTTTGAGTGCGTAGAGAGTGTGGTCTTTGCCGAGCCCAACAAAGGTACCTGGGAGGATCTTGGTTCCACGCTGACGTACGATGATAGCGCCAGCTGTTGCAAACTGACCATCATAGAGTTTGGTACCGAGATACTGTGGGTTTGAATCGGTAAGGTTTTTTGCTGCTCCTTGGGCTTTCTTATGTGCCATAGGTTCACATCTTACCGTATAAAGGGCCTTTTTGTCAATCGGGGGATGGGGTACCCGCAGTGCTATACTATATGCGCATATGCAAGCAGTTTTTATCAAGTACTACAAGGTGATTTTTGTCATACTGGTGAGCGCTATTGCCATATTGTCTTTTTATGTTGGAATGTTGAAGGGAAGGGAAGGCAAATCTCAAGGTGTTGTTCTTGCTTGTGACGATACTATCCTTACCCCTCTCAAAATCACTTCTCCTGCAGTATCTGCCCAGCCTACAGTCTCACAAGATGAGGAGCAGGGGATGTTTGCTGGTTCCAAACATGGTACCAAATACTATACTCCTGGATGTGCTGGGCTTGAGCGTATCAAGCCAGAAAACAGGGTGTGGTTCAAGACGGCAGAGGATGCAGCCCTCCAAGGCTACACACCTGCCAATTGTTAACACATTTATATATGTATAAAATCTTTAGTAACATCTTCATTGGTATCGCACTCTCGCTCCTTATCGGCGTGCTTTTGGCGCCAGATGCAAGTGTGCGTGTTGCGGACAAAGTGCTTGATACGATTAGTACTAACGATACAGTCCAATCTATCGGAGATCTTGGAGAGAATATTAAACCCCTTGCTCCAATCACAGATTCTCAAAACTACCGGTTGATTGAGAGAGCATTGTTTGGAGATAGTAGATCTGATGATAGTACTAGCCTTATCACAAGTGCAGGTATTATCGATGCAGCCAACCGGGAGCGTATCGCTAGAGATCTCCCACCTCTTCAGGTAAACACAAAGCTCACCGAGTCTGCTATGCGCAAGACCAACGACATGATTGCTCGTCAGTACTTTGAACATGATTCACCGAATGGTAAGGGCGTGTCAGACCTTGGGCGGGAAGTTGGGTACGACTATGTCGTCATGGGAGAAAATCTCGCGCTTGGCAATTTTGCAACAAGCGATGATGTGGTCAAAGCTTGGATGGATAGTCCTGGGCACCGTGCCAACATGCTCAGTTCAAATTATCAAGAAATCGGTGTCTATGCTGCCAAAGCGACATATCAAGGTCGTGAAGTTTGGTTTGCAGTTCAGCACTTTGGTACTGGACGTGCAGCGTGCCCATCGATCAGTAGCTCACTCAAATCATCTATCGATGCACTCAACGCAGATCTCAAAGCTCGACAGGTGTATATCGTCACCGAAAAGGCATTGCTCGAATCCCCCAATCGCCCCGGCGGGGAAGAGTATAGAGCTCGTGTGGAAGCATTTAACAATCTTGTATCCGAATACAACACTACCCTCGTAGTCTCTCAAGAAAAAATCAAAGAATACAATGCGCAGGTAAATGCGTTCAACAATTGCTTACTTCGGTATCAAACAAAATAAGAAGCTTTGCTGAAGAGGGGTGCGGACTAAGCGCCCCTTCTCTCTAGAGTAGTAACGTCGCACAATATATCTTTTACGACACTATATACTAAGTAACTACATACAAAATCTATCTCTATATCAATATAAATAAAAATCCCCGCGATACTAGATTGATCGCGGGGTCGTTTTTTTAATTCAATAACATCTTCTCGTGGTTTTCAAATTCAGCCGAAAGTTTTTGAGCGATTTTCTGATCTTATAGTAGATTTTAGTCAAAATATTTGTTACAACGTAGGTACTGTTTTTATGAAGCGATACTTCCCTATTGTTTTACATATTGTTGCGTTCGGTGCTGCTATTGTGTTGATCGGTAGTCATATACGAACCGAAGGATTTTTGCCTATCGTTCCTACAGCTATAGCAATCGTATGTGGGTACCTCATAGGATCATGGACGTGTCATATTCACCAGATGCGCAAAGGGTTCTGGATCACTATTGCGGTTTTTGTCGGTATCAACGTACTGCACTCAGTTATCGATGGAGCATCTGTGGGTGATATGAGTTCATTTACACAAGGTCTCGCTATACTCTCACATGAGTTTGCACGACAACCAGCACTGTATGTAGTGCTATGGGGTATGCTCACGCCGTTTGTTCAGCAACAGTATCGTCGACTTTTTGTCGTACCAGTGATTGTTACCGGTACATGGTTTGTTGGTGCGTACATCGGATACCATGCTGTTGCAGTAGTTGCACACACACCTTGGCTCGAAGGTATCGCTGACCTTGCTATCTTTTTGTTCCTTGGAGATATCATACACCATATCCGTGAGGAGTATCGCAAGCTCGTACACCCTCAGGACTGTTGTCACCGACACTAACACTGCTATTGTTTGACAAATATCTCTTGTGGGATATAATCTTTTCAAACCTTAAAACAATTATATATGGTTACAAACTTCCGTGGCCACCACCGTGGCAACACTCGTCGTCCTGTAGAAAATAAAACTGAAAAAGTTTTTATTTCTCACCCCAAGCGATTTGTACTCCTGTTGTTGGAAGCACTCCAATCAAGAAATGTTTGGAGTCTTTCAAAGATCAAACGGGTGCATTTTGATTTGCAGGACGTATCTGTTCAAAAGGTATCAAAACGTTCATCGTCTATTCGTATCCTGTTGCCGGACAAAAGAAAAAACCTTATTCGGGTTTCTCATCATGAAAAAGCCGATAAGCCACTTTTTCCTTCTGATGTAGAGCCAGAGATCCGTGTCAATTTTTCAGGTCCTATGAAGACTGGCAAGACCAGCATCTGTGGGCTTGTCGCACATTTCGACAAGTTTTCAAAAAAAATAATTGTAATTGAAAAACTGCAACTGCAAAGAGCCTAATTCTTTCACTGTTTGTTTTTTGGGTTTATAACCTATCATCCCCTTCTTTTCTAGAGGGGGATTTTATATTGGTACTGACAACTGCCCTATTTCAGAAAATTTCATGATTTCTCGACAGTGTCGACACTTGATCTCAACGACACCTTTGATGAGGTTACCCTTGCACAAAAGTTTGCCGCAAGTACAACGGTATTCGTAGAGAATGTTTTTTGATTGTGTCTGGTACATGTCAAAAGTATATGAGTTTGATATCAAAAATAGATAAATTTTTTCTAAAGATTTCGTGGGATACTGATTGTGCACACAGTCGCACCATCGGTACTTTTGATTGATACTTCCCCACCAAATTCTTGTTCTATGAGATGTTTGACGATAGCAAGCCCGATCCCGGTACCTTCCTTTTTTGTTGTATAAAAAATGTTGTAGATACGATCTGGTTCGCAGATACCGATACCGTGATCAGTTATATAGATGATGGTATGTGTGTTTGTTTGCTTGGCAGAGATGGTGACCGTGCGTTTGGGGGTTATGTATCCATCATATGCGTCGATAGCGTTTTCGATCAGGTTGAGCATGATCTGATCCCAATACTGAGGTATTCCATAGAGCAGAACGCCCGTACTTTTATCTATGCAAATCGTCACAGATTGAATCCTTGCCTTGTGTTCTATGAGAGGCAACACTGACACTGTTTGTGTATAGAGACAAAAGTGTTTTTTGACGGCGTCTATCTTTTGTTGACCCATGGTTAGGTTGAGTAGTTCTTGCATATGACTGATCGCACGATGGGCACGATCAAGAGAATCTTGTTTGTTTGCAGTATCGTCAGTTTGTTGTGCTCGATTGATCGCAAGAAGTGCTGTACAAATCGGGTTTTTGAAGTCGTGAAATATACCCAAAGACATGCGTCCAGCATGAGCGAGCGTCTGAAGCTCTCGGACATCTCGTAGGCATAGCGATACGCGCGGTGATCCAACGATATGTCCCCATATACGCCACAAGAAATGAATGCAGTGATATAGCATACACACTCGGGAGTCGATGCTTCCTCGTATGCTATCAAGTATACCTGCTACCCTATTTTATATCCAACACCAGATATGGTTCGTATGAGTGATTCGTTGCCAAGCTTTTTGCGGATGTTGAGTATATGTGTCTCGAGTGTGTTGCTAAAAGGGTCGGCGTATACTCCCCATACATGCTCAAGTATCGACATGCGAGAGACGATCATACCTTTGTTTTGGAGTAGGTATGTCAGTACCATAAACTCTTTAGGGGTCAGTGCAAGTGGTTTGTTCTCATACGAAGCCTCATGCCTTCGAGTGTCTAGGATGAGGCCACAACACGTGAGTATTTCTTCTCGGATAGGTTCTGGACGTCGGAGTATCGCTTGTATCCGGGCACGCAACTCTCCAAACGTAAACGGTTTGGTTAGATAATCGTCTGCTCCCGCATCAAGGAGAACTGTTTTGGTTGTAGAGTCACTTGTTGCAGAAAGAAGCAAGATACGAGTGTTGTTGTGTGCTGCCCGGAGTGCTCGACAGATTTCTTTGCCTGATTTAGAGGGTAAGCTATAGTCAAGAACAATCAAATCGTAGGAGTGAGCGAGCGCTTTTTTGAGTCCGAGTGCACCGTCGTGTGTGGTGTCGATGACAAATCCTTCTTCAGAAAGAGTCTCGACGAGGTATGCGAGCATATCAGCATCATCTTCGATGATGAGGATGTTCATATGAATACCAGTGTAGCAATAAATCAGAATTATTGACAATATATATTATAAAAGGTATTGTTTAAAAAAATAAAGCCATGAAAAAAGTAATCGTAGCTCTTCTTTTGATTGTAGGTATCGGGTCGGTAGGTTTTGGACAAAAGCGCAGTGTATCGAGCTCAAAAAAAATACAGAAAAAGCTCAAACACCTTTCATATCCAGGATCAATCAACACTGCAAATCTGGACACTGTCTTGCCAGACCAATACCAATCACAACTTTCAGCAGTTCAAGCGGCAGGTTTGTGGCGAAGTGCACAAAACGTAGATACTTATAAGCAGTTGCTGATCGACGGTATCAATGTCATCCCTGGTCAGCATGGTCGCAGTGGTGTACTTATATACAACCGCAAGCTTGATACCTGGATGATTGATATATGGTGCGATAAAAAAATAGCTCGCAGTAAACAATCAAAACGTTTTTTTGCTCCTCGAAGCAAGAAGCCCTCATGCGACAGTGGGGGCTTTTTAATGGTATACTAATGGCATTATCACATAACAACATTATATGAAAAAAGCTTTTATCATCCTCGCAGTTATTGTTGCTGTAGTAGTTGTCGGTATGAGTGTTTCCACCCCTGTCGAACCTCAGCCGGCAAATGTATCGCAAATAGTTCCGAGACGATCACAGGTTCCTCCTGTAAAAACAAATCCGACCAAAACCCAAGCACCAACTACTCGTACTACAGAAGATACATTACGGCCTCAGACAAACACAATACCATCAAAAGAGATATCTAGTGATCCAAAAATAGAAGTTGTAAATATAAAACAACAACCTACAGCAACCACTAGCACTACACAACCAACACTGCAAACGATCGATACAACATCAGTTACAGGTGAATCATCAATATTTTCAAATCTTTTTGGAAGAAGAAAAGAACATTATTGGTGCCAAGATAATGGAAACGGAACAGTCACTTATGGAACAGCAAACTGGGTCTGTGATAGAAGGGTTTTGTTTTGTGTGAGCGGCCATTGGGATTATGGGATTCCGCTGACTATGCCTGGAAATACTCAGACATGTAGTATGTTTCTAGAAGGTGTTCCTACTATTGTTGCTCCGTAAAAGTTCAAAACCCCCTTCATTGGGGGTTTTTGTTAGCTACACGGCAATCCTGTCGTCAGACTATAGGGGCTCGTCATAGTGCACCCGTCTGGGAACATGGCACTAGGATCAATCACTGACGGAGTCGTGTAATAGTACGTGCTTGTTGTTGAGGTTGTAGGTACCGTACGGCGATCTGGTATGTATCTCGTAAATGTATATGTGCCCACTGCACCGGTAGTTGGTTCTGTGATAGGTGTGGTACTTGCGGTGAGTCCATATCCTTGGTATGTGTGCATCATCATAGGGCTTCGTCGTCCACCTGCGACAAGGACGATCAGGATGATCCCGATGAATATAAGGATAAGGAGGAGTACTTTGTTGGTATCGTTGTTCATGCCCGGATTTTACGCCCCGAGTAGTATTGACCGCAAGATTGAAATATGGCGCGATATTTCATACAGAGTACTGTAGTTTGCTATACTAAATCATGTTCAACCTTAGTCCTGTGGAAGAAAACATCTTTCAGAAACTCTCCACCCCTGCAAAGATACAAGATTTTTTAAATACACTCCCCTACAACTTTGAAGTTGATGGCGAGACTTGTCGATCTCCTCGCCAAGTACTCCAGCACAAAAAAGCACACTGTTTAGAGGGTGCATATCTTGCGGCCGCAGTACTTTGGTATCATGGGCATCCTCCCCTCCTTCTTGATTTGCGTAGTACCAAACAAGATCTCGATCATGTGGTTGCCTTGTTCAAAAAAGGCGGGTACTGGGGTGCTATATCCAAGACCAATCATGCAGTGCTTAGGTATCGAGAGCCGATCTATCAATCGATCAGAGAGCTTGCAGTTTCGTATTTTCATGAATACTTTCTCGATAACGGCAACAAGACGCTTCGCGAGTATTCGCGTGCGTTTTCACTCAAACAGTATGGTACAAGCTGGATAACGAGCGCTGATGATTTGTGGGAGATTGGTGCAGATCTTGACGATAGTTCGCACAGCTTGATACTTCCCAAAGGATTTGTATCCAAATCATTACGAAAAGCTGATGAAATTGAAATCAAAGCTGGTACACTAGTAGAACATGACTGTTCGTAACATACCACATCGTCATATCATTTCAGGCCTTTGCTTGCTCGGTATCGGTGTATTTTTTTATTTTGCACTCAAGACAAGTACCGCATCCAAAGAAGAGCGCACTACTGCTTTGGTGCAGACAGTAAAGCCATCACCTGAAACTATTTCTGCGCGATATAGAAGCATCAAGGTGATGACCGACAAACCAGGTGCTGAGATTGCTCGTGAGGTCGGTCTTTCTCATACACCGTTTGTGCTTACCTTTAACAGACTTGATGATAAACATATTTCAAAAAACACTACCATCATCATCCCTTCAGAACTTAGTGATTGGCACGCACTGTCCCCTTTTCCTGATACGCTTTTGAGTGCACAAGACATCCCCAAACTTCTTCTTGTATCACAGCGTATTCAGGCAATCGGCGCGTATGAGTACGGCAGACTCGTGCGCTGGATGGTGACTAGTACTGGTAAACAAGAAACTCCCACACCAAGCAAGCTCTATTTTACCAACTGGAAAGGTAAACTTGTCACAAGCAGTGTCAAAGATGAATGGATCCTGCCTTGGTATTTCAACCTCGACAACACAGAAGGTATCTCGCTCCACCAGTATGAGCTCCCTGGATATCCCGCGAGTCATTCCTGTGTACGACTCACCGAAGCAGATGCTCAGTGGATCTATGATTGGGCAGATCAATGGATCCTTGCTCCAGATGAGCAAACAAAACTTGCTTCAGGTACCCCAGTCATCGTATTTGGAGAGTATGCCTATACCAAGATTGCTCCATGGAAACGTCTCGCACAAGACCCTCTTGCGACGACACTATCTACCGATGAGCTCAACTCTGTTGTGCTTGGGTATTTGCCTACTATACAAGCAGAAGCTCAGCGTTGAAACGCTCTCCAGCAGCGTTAGTATTTGCGAATCACTCCTCGGATAATCGCTACAACGTTTAGGTTGTGTTTGGGGTACATAGGTTTAAACGCTTTGTTTGCTGGCTCGAGCCAACTTTTTTTGCCGTCGGTTCGAAGGTACTTCATTGTGAACTCTCCGTCGATGTTTGCTATCACGATATCACCGTTTTTGGCGACATCGGTCCGTTCTGCTATCACGATATCACCGTCGCAGATATGTTCATCTATCATGGAGTCTCCGTCCACTTCTACCATATACGTCTCACGCTTTTTTTTGATGAGATACTGTTCAAGGTTGAGCGTCTCGAGGACCTCATCGACCGCAGAAGGAAATCCTGCTTTGACGGATCCAAGGAGTGGTACGCTATCAAACAATGTTGTCGGTAGTAGTTTGCCGAGTTTGTCTTTGGTCACGATACCTGCGTCGATCATTTTTTCGACCAGGCGTGCAACTGCGTTTTTGGATTTGTAGCCAAACAATGCCATCATCTCTGTATATGTGGGCATGCGCTTGCGTGAGTGATAAAAGTCTATAAGGTGTTGTTTGTGATCGTCTTGCATAGCCTAGAAAAGAAAGCTTTTTATGAATGAGGTGATCCCTAGATACTGATGGGTTTTGTACCGTGACAGTATACCTCTTTGTCTGCGATATGTCCGAAATGTACTAGGAACATGTTGGACTGGTAGTGGGTGCTGTATGTGGGATTCGAGACGAAGCATCTCTGCGTGTATGAGTGTTGCAAATGTTTGATACATGATAGTTATGCTATTGAAAACAGTTTACTAAGGAACCCTCGATTCGACTGCCGAGCGATTTGTCTGAGGAGCGCTTTGTGACGACGAGACTCATCACTATAACGCTGTCCGCGCAAAATCTTGTAATCAATGCGTTCATTGAGCTCACGGAGCTCTCGATATATGTTTTTGGTGTATTGATGTCGTGTCATATGGTTTGGTGACAGGTTATTCGTGATAATCGCGACCTGTCGTTAGTATACGTGAACGAACGTTCACTACGCAAGTCCGTATGGTGTGGATAACTCAAAAACGTATATAATATAAGGATGAAAAACATACTTCGAGCAACTATTGCGCACTGGAAAACACATCAAGCACAGCGTATGGGTGCGGCACTTGCGTACTATGCGATGCTTTCATTTATCCCACTTCTTTTTTTGTTGGTCACGATTGCTGGATATGTATTTAGTCAAGATCTTGTTCGAGGCACACTTATCATAGAGCTATCCAAAACCCTCGGTCCAAACGTTGCTGCGTATATACAACAAGTGTTACAGGCAGATATGGTGCAACACTTCTCTTTCCCTGCTGCGGTTGTGAGTGCGATAGTCACACTTTTGGGTGCGGTTGCAGTGTTTGCCGAGCTTGATCAGGATTTTGACATTCTCTGGGACACCCCAAAGGTTCGTCAGACATACAATTCTCTACGCTCGCATATATGGGCACTCGTTCACAAAAAAATCATCACGCTCTCGTTTGTACCGCTTTTGACTGTACTCTTACTTATTGTTATTGCTGTCACAGTAGCTGTTGGTGTTCTTGGAAGTATTGTCGTTGTACCGCACGCAGTCCAGGTACTTGTATCTATAACACAACTTGTTGCGCCAGTGATCCTTGGTACCCTTCTTTTTACAGCTATGTACCGCTTGCTACCTCAACGTAAACTTCCGTGGCGTATACTTTTGTGGGGTGGATTTATTACAACGGTATTGTTTGTTGTCGGTAACGTACTCATCCTCGAATACATCAAACTTCTTGTTCATACAGATGTATTTGGCCCAGCGGCATCTCTCGTTGGTCTGTTGGTCTGGGTGTACTATTCAGCCCAAGTGTTTTTCTTTGGGGCGTCGCTGACCTATATCTATGCCAAACAAAAAGGACTTATTCCTTCTCGTGAGAAAGTCCAATCGTGAGCGCTTCGGTAGCGATCATGCGAGCAGCTGTCGGGACAAAAAACTCTTTTGCATGGCGGGCCATAGCATCGTAGCGTTCTTTGTCTTCGAGGATTGATTCGATTTGGTTACGAAGTACTGATGGTGTGAGATTTGCTTCTTCGATGACGACACATGCACCCGTACGAGCATAGTGGTATGCATTTTTGCGCTGATGGTCTCCATGTGCATGAATGTATGGGATGATGATAGAAGGCTTGCCCCACGCAGCTATCTCAAACAGCGATGAACCTGCACGTGCTACAACGATGTCGACTGCTCCTGCAAATACTTTGGACTCTACATTGTTGAGAAATGGAAATGCTTTGTACCGTGTACGTTTGGTATCGTCTCCGAGTGCGATGCGCACCTCGGTTGTGACGTCGGAGTAGTCAGCAGCACCTGTTTGGTGGATGATCTGGTACTTTTTGATAAGGTCCGGCACGATACTGACGACAGCGTCGTTGATCGCTTTTGCGCCGAGTGACCCACCAAAGATACCGATGACTGGTAGGTTTGTTGGAAGCTCAAAAAACTCTTTTGCACCGTCTCTGCTTGGATGCAAGAAGTTGTGCCTGATTGGTTGCCCGGTAACGGCAACTTTTTTGCTATCAAAATACGCGGCAGCTTCTGGGTATGATAGTGCGATTTTTGCAGCAAATTTGCCAGACCATTTGCTTACGCGACCAGGCACTGTGTCGCTCTCATGGATGATAGTGGGGATACGAAGGAGTTTGGCAGCAACAAGTACCGGGAATGCCACATAGCCACCTTTTGAGATGATCACATCTGGATACAATCGAAACACTTTGTAGAGTGCGCCGATGACACCAAACCCTGTTTTGAATATATCAATGAAATTTTTGAATGAAAAATAGACACGAAGTTTGCCCGCAGTGATTGGGATAAACTTGATAAATTGCTCCTCAAGCAATTCTTTATCAAATGGCTTGTCTGCCATGTAGTAGAGCTTCATGTTGACGATACGTTCTTCGTCTGCGATATGGTTGAGTTCTTCGGCAATCGCCATGAGTGGATAGAAATGTCCGCCGGTTCCCCCGCCTGTGAGTAAGATTTTCATACAGATGTATTATACCTTTTTTTGGTATCTTGACACATTGAGGATGATGCCGACTGCTATGAGCGCAATTGCGAGCGAGGTGCCTCCGTGTGAGATAAAGACAAGTGGTACGCCGGTGAGTGGAAACAGGCCTACCAGTGATGCGATATTGAGAAACGATTGGGCAACGAGGAGTGTCGTGAGTCCGACAACGAGAAATCGCCCAAAGTTGTCTTGTGCGAGCATTGCTATTTTGAACCCACGTACTGCGAGAAACACGTACAGCACAACGATGATCGCAGATCCAACAAAGCCCCACTCTTCTCCGATCACGGCAAACACAGAGTCTCCTTGTGGTTCAGGCAGGTAGCTAAACTTTTGCACGCTTTGTCCGAGTCCTCGACCAAATACACCTCCAGAACCAATCGCAATGAGTGATTGTTGCAGCTGGTATGAGGATCCACGAGGATCAGAGGATGGGTTGATGAACGTCTGGATACGGTCCATCACATACGGGCGGATAAATGCGAGCGCAACGATGCCGATTATCCCAGTACTGACGATAATCGCAATCTTTTTCCAAGAAACTCCTGAGACAAAAAGCATTCCACATGCAGCGCACGTGATGAGGATGAGACTCTTGGTATCGGGCTGTTTGAGGAGGATCACTGCGACGATACCGAGCATGACGACAAGTGGCAAGATTTTGAACTTCACATCCTCTACTTTTTTGTGTGTCCATGCAAGCCATGTCGCAAAGTACACTACAAATGCGAGTTTGAGGATCTCTGCTGGTTGAAATGAGATGGGCCCGATCGAGATCCATCGCTGCGCCCCACCGTGTGCAAATCCGAGTCCTGGGACAAATACAAGAAGTGTGAGCACAAGTGCTCCGACAAAGATATAAAACGCATGCTTACGCCAAAATAAGTACGGTACCCGCATCGAGAGCCACATCCCAAGAAATCCTCCCACAAGTCCAAGGACGATTTGGTTGAACAGTACCCCATAAAACTTACTCTCACTTTTGGCGAGGATGCCGAGGCTTGCCGAGACAAATGAAAACAGTCCGATGATCGTGATCGTCACGACGATACCGAGGAAGTACCGATCAAATGGTTTTTGGGATTCTTTGTGAAGAACTGAGCGCATAGTATGACTAGATTATTTACTGACGAGCGCGATGATGACCCCAATGATTGCAAAGATACTACTGACGACCCAGTAGCGCATGACCACCTTTTCGCGAGACCATCCGAGTGCGTGGAAATGATGGTGAAGTGGTGCCACCCGAAATACGCGACGTTTGCCACAGTATTTGTATGAAAAGATTTGGATGAGTGACGATGCGCTCGATGCGACGAGTGGAAATGCAACGATCGGGAGTATGAGTACGGTGTCAGTGAGAAATGCGATAACAGTGAGTACAACGAGGAGTCCCATCATCCCCGTCTCTCCCATATAAAACCGTGCAGGCGGGATGTTGAACCAGAGAAATGCAAGTGTTGCACCTGCGATCACTCCACAAAACGCAGCGATATCGATTTGATTTTGCCCCGCTGCAATGATTGCATACGCAGCAAAAATGATCGCAAGCACTCCTCCAGCGAGCCCATCCATCCCATCGATAACTCCTCCTGAAAACGTCGCCACAAGCACAAAGACAAAAAATGGGATAAAGAGTGCACCGAGCATGAGTTCTTGCCCTGTAAACGGGATCGCGATGCCATGCATGCCGAGCTTGAGATAAAACCACGCTGCAATCACGACACCAATCACACCAATGAGTGCTATCTTGATATAGCGAAACTTGATCTCGCTATCGTGCTCTCGTGTCACCCCGGTGCGGCCGCGGATCTCGAGCCAATCGTCGAGAAGTCCGAGCATGCTCCCAAAGAGGAGGCTCGCGAGTGGTATGAGCGTCTGGTTGCGACTATAAAAATCAAGCTTACTTGAGAGATCTGAAGGCGCGAGTTTGGCAACAAGCCACATGAGACCAATCGTCCCGAGTATCGAAAGCCAGATGATGATACCGCCGACACGTGGAGTCGATACTTCTGCAGCAGTATTTTGCAGCTTGGCAAAATCAGTGTTGGTGATCGTCTCACCATCACGAGCACGCTTACGCCAGAGCTTGTGCTTGTACATAAAGTCAGTCAAGCGAGGGGTAATCGCGATCCCGATGAGAAATGCGAGTGCGGTAGGGAGAAAGATTTTGATAACGTTGAGGATAATCATACAAGGTTATTCGGATATCTGCGTATTCAAGAGGCTTTGGATCGTTTGTGCGCTTGTGGTGTACTCGGGCAGGTCCTCGATGCGCGTCACACCAAAGTGCTCAAGTATTGCCGTGGTCGGCCAGTACCCAGTACCTCTCCCCACCCCTTTTTGCTCGATGAGGCCACGCATCTGGAGCGCGCGGAGGCTGTATGAGGCATTGACTCCGCGCACAAACTCGATCTGACTTTTGCTGATGCCGGGGCTGTACGCGACGATAGCAAGTGTTTCCGCAGATGCTTTGGATAGTTCTTTGGAAAGCTCCTCTTTGCGGATCGACTGGATGAGGTCGCTATACGCTGGGCTTGTAGCAAGCGAGACAGTGTCATCGAGTGCTATCAGTTCTACTCCGTGGCCTTGTAGAGATGTTTGGAGTTCTTGTACCGCTGATGCGATGCTTTGTATATCAGTACTGAGCTCTTTGGCAAGACTCGCAAATGTGCGAGACTCTCCGGTTGCAAACAGTATAGCTTGGATAGCAAAGGCGGTGTTCATGAGGTGTGTGGTCGGTCAAGGGTGATATCGCCAAACTGATCGTCCTGATCAGCAGCGACAAATCCGCGACGTACGAGCTCTAGCATACCAAGAAACGACACGATCGTATAGACTTTTTGACTTTTGCTATCGCCATCGGGGCTCTGGACGATGATATCTGCAAAGTTTGTACGCGACATCATCCGCTCGATACGTTCCCTGATCGTATCGATGACTTCGGTGATCGAGATCGTTACTTGGACACGAGTCTCTGGTTTGGCAGGCGCTGGTGTGGGCATGCGCGCCACGAGTCCATTGATAAGCCCTGGAAGGCTCGTGGCGCGCAGTACTGGGTCTGGTGCAAAGACAACTACCTTTTGCCCGACACCACCAAAGAGCACTTTTTTGCCATACTGTTTGCTGAGCTCTCCTGCTACTTTGGATACGAGTTGATACAGCGCGAGTCTGCGCTCGAGATCGCTGATAGATGTGGATTCTTCGGTCGTGAGCTCAAGGCTCGGCAGGAGTGATCGCGCTTTGATGAGGATCAGCGTCGCTACCACCTGGAGGAAACTCGCCACCATATCTGGGTGCGTACCGTTTGTCTGTATGTAGTGGATGAAGTCATCAGTGACCGATGCGAGCGAGACATCGTTGACAAAGAGTTTGCGCTTTTCGATGAGCTCGAGCAGGACCTCTATAGGACCTTCAAACTGTGTATGCTTCACTTGAAACTGTGCGACTTTGGTTTCCATGTTATTTGAGAAGAAGCAAGATAAGTCCAATAATGTGTTCCTTATCTTTTGGATCACTTTCTGCAACAAGGAGCGTCAGTGCGGTGAGTGCTTCTGGGGTAAGTCGATGCTCATTAAGCTTCCCTGCCTTTTGGAGGTACCATACAAACGCAAATGCACCACTGCGCTTATTGCCATCATTGAATGGATGGTCTTTGACTATAAAATAGAGGAGGTGTGCAGCCTTCTCTTCTACACTCCCATACACATCTTTGCCACCAAATGACTGCATAATATTTCCGACGATACCTTGGAGACTGTCTGTATTTTTTTCACTTGCAAAAAGGTTTGTTGCTTCTCGTTGTTTGATCAGTTGCTGCTTGAGTTCACTGATTGCTTGTATAAGCTCGTCTGCGGCGAGGCGAACCTGCTTTTTGGTAGCGCCCTTTTTAGGGAGTGTTGCTGAGTCATATGCATCGAGCGATACCCACGTACTGCCAAAGAGTTTGATGAGATCAAGGACGCTTTTGGTGTCGATAGAAGTATGAGGTGCAAGCTTTTCGAGATGTGTTATCGCTTTTTGCCAGGACTCGTAGTTTTTTGCAATTCGAGAACGATTGATCGTATAGCCGTCGATAATATGCGACCTGAGGGTTTTGGTCGCCCACTGACGGAATTTTGTACCAACAACAGAACTAATCCGATACCCGACCGCAATAATAATATCAAGGTTATATTCTTGTAGTTCTCGGGTAATAGTACGAGATCCCTCTTTTTGAACTTGTAAGGATTTCTTACAAGTTGCTTTTTGAGACAACTCTTTGTCTTTATAGATATTTCTAATGTGCATTGTTACGTTTTGTGGCGTAACATCAAATGCCTTAGCGATTTGTGCTTGAGTCGCCCATACCGTCTCGTGCGAAAAGTCCCCCTTGAGCTCGATAGCCCCCGATTTGCCTTGATAGATAACTACCTCTTTTTTGAGAGGAGTGCGTTTTTTCATGTACATATTTTAGCATAAAAAGATTCCGGCCTTCACAGGGAAGGCCGTTAGACGATTGGGTTATAGGATTGTGAGTTAGATAAGGAACAGGGTTTGGAAAAAGAAAGAACAATGAGAAAAAAATACGGGCGCGCGTATGGTACAAGGTAGAGTCGTGGGTGGAAGGTATAGACAAATAGTTGTATATACCAGAGAAAGAAAGCTCGCTGGTGCCAGATCTACAAAAGGTAGCCTGGATAGATACATTATGAGCACACCGGTTTGAGAGGATGTAGTCCTTTGCAAAGGTTGATACGTACGTATCGAACCTCGGCCCTCATAGTTTCAGTGTGTTCATCGTGCCCGTGGCAATGAACTGATGGAAATAGAGAAAGTATCTACTTCCATTCTAGAGACGAAGTTCTACCCTCTTTATTACATATTTGGATATATTGACATTTATTAAAATATGATATATAATATAAAAAAATTAAAAACAAATGGAAACAAACCAAGCGCTTGAGAATTTACTCTCAGCTAAACCAGAAAATATTCTTCAGCAACTTTTTTTCTTCAACTCAAAGATCCATTCGGCCAACAAAGATGAAATTCTTGCTATCCATTTTACTCTCAAAGGAGGACAGCGAATGGTGAAAAGTGGTGAAAGAGCATGGGGGCAAATTTATGAGTTACTCAACTCCTGTGAAGGAAGAATGAGAGCTTTGGTTGCAGAAAAACATATGAAACCAAGCGAAAAAGAGGCTTTAAAGAACTTATTCGAAACTACCGCAAATGTTGTTTTCTAAAAGCAGATTACATTAAAAAAACCCGGAACAACTCCGGGTTTCTTTTATTTCTTCTCTACTTTCTTGAGTACGATGTTGAGCTCATCGAGTTGTTTAGGAGAGACTTCAGATGGTGCGTGCATCATTGGGTCCTTACCTTCTCCGGTCTTGGGGAACGCCATAACTTCGCGGATGTTGGGCTCGTCGAGGAGGAGCATCATGAGTCGATCAAATCCCCATGCGATGCCGCCGTGTGGAGGAGTCCCGGTTTTAAATGCCGTGAGCATGTGCGAGAAGTTTGCCTCGATATCTGCCATATCGTGTCCGAGGATTTCAAACACTTTTGCGAGCGCGTCATAGGTGTGGTTGCGGATAGATCCCCCGCCGATCTCGTAGCCGTTGAGGACGATGTCGTACTGTGTCGTGAGGATACTGCCGATATCCTTTTTGTTCATGAGATTGTCCATGTGCTCAGAGATAGGGCGTGAGAACGGGTTGTGCGTGTAGGTCCAGGCACCGGTTGCGTCAGGGTTGTCACTCTTTTCGGTCGCTTCAAAAAATGGAAAGTCCACGACCCAGCAAAATGCGAGGAGGTTGGGATCATTCTTTCCGTCAGCTGACGGATGCCGGATGTCTGGGCGGTCATTGCCATACTTCTCCATCGCTTCAGCGTATGAGATACGTGGGAATGGGATCTGTTGGATACGTTTTTCTGGAAAAAACTTCTGCACGACTTCGATGAGGAGCTTCTCGTTGAGCGCCATCACGTCATCACGATCGACAAACGACAGTTCCATATCGAGCTGAGTGAACTCTGGCTGGCGATCACCACGACCGTCTTCATCACGCATACACTTGGCAAATTGGAAGTATCGCTCTACCCCACCTGCCATGAGGAGCTGTTTGTACTGCTGTGGTGATTGTGGGAGCGCATAAAAGGTGCCCGGATAGAGTCGTGCAGGGACGATGTAGTCACGTGCGCCTTCGGGGGTGGATTTGGTGAGGATCGGAGTTTCTACTTCGATAAACTTTTCATCATGGAGCGCGCTTCTGAGGTACTGCACCACCTTGTCACGCATACGCATGTTGCGCTGCATGCGCGCTGATCTGAGGTCGAGGTATCGATGCGCGAGACGGACGTCTTCGCCGACTTCTTTGGTGTCGACGTTGATCTCAAACGGGAGCGGTTCAGCATAGTTGAGTACTTCGATACTGGTGATCTCAAGCTCGATATCACCGTTTTGCTTGCCTGCTTGCACATTGCGCTCGGGGCGCTTGTTGACGATGCCTTGTACTGCGACGACTGTTTCTGGACGGCACGTCTTGGCCACCTCGATCACTTCGGGGCGGTTGGGTAGCACGACTCCCTGGATATACCCGGTCATGTCACGGAGGTCAAAAAAGACCATTTTGCCCTGGTCACGACGGACGTCTACCCATCCTTTGACCAAGATAGTTTCGCCTGTTTTTGCCCCCAAATCACCAATATATGTTCGCTCCATAGTTTCTGCATTGTGCCATAAAATAGGCAATAAAAAAAGCCCGGGGATTCCGGGCTTAGGGTTAATTTATACAACCTGTAATTGTGCTGCACTAAACAGTTTCGCATATAAACCGTTTTGAGCCATAAGTTCTCTATGGGTACCGTTTTCTACAACAACACCCTGATCAAGCACCAAAACTTTTTGTACAAATTGAAGTGACTTGTATCGATGACAAATGACGACACAGGTTTTCCCTTCAATAATTTGGCCATACTGCTCGATAATTTGTTGTTCGGCAGTAGGGCTCAGTGCTGAAGTTAATTCATCAAGAATAACTAACTTAGAGTCTCTATACAAAAGCCCCGCAATAGCAAGTTTTTGTTTTTGGCCACCAGAAAGTTTAATACCTCCTTCGTACATCCTACCAAGCTTGTGATCATACTGGTCTGGGAGTGTAGAAATAAAATCATCAAGCCCTACTTTTTTTGCAGCTATAAGTATATCCTCAAAATCGTACGGCTTACCAACCGCGGTGACCCTGATTGTTTCCTTGAGCCGAGTTTCAAACAACTTGAAATCTTGAAAGACTGCTCCAGTGATAGAAAATAACTGGCTCCGATCAATCAATCTGATATCAATACCGTTGATGCGTATTGATCCTTTTGTTGTGTCGTACATACGAACCAGGAGTAGTGATAGTGTTGTTTTACCACTTCCGTTTTCTCCAATAATGCCAATGCGTTCACCAGCATTGATTTTGAAACTTACACCTTTTAGTACGTATTCGTCGGTGCCTGGGTATTTAAACCAAACATCATCAAATTCGATAGCGGGTGCTTTACTGGTATCGATAGGTATCGGGTTTACAGCAATCGGAATTGAAGGTTTCAAATCAATGATCATAAAAAAATCATTCGATTCTCTTACCTTTTGTTCTAAGTTAATAAACTCGCCTAGTATCGAACTCAGATTATCTTCAAGTCTTCGTATAGAAGCAAAAAGAAGAAGGATACTACCAACAGGTATCAATCCCGCTTTCATTTTCAGAAACATCGCATAGTAGATGATGCCCATGAGCGATAACCTAACAACACTACCTAACAGCTGCAAAAAACTCAGTTTGTTTTGGTATTTCGCATCTGCATATACTAAATGCGATCGTAAACTTTGATACAGGTTCAAGAAGTATTCTGTAGAACCATGGAGCATTGTTTCCTTTGTTCCAAGATGAGAAGAGAGTTCGTTGCGATACCTCCCGAGCTCGTTACGTTTTTTGTTGCGGTAATAATTTTTAATTTTTCCAGTTCTGTTGAGCCAGAGCCCCGGCAAAACCATAAGTACAATAACAAGTGAGTACCACCACTCCAAACTACTCAACACTGCCATCGATGCAATAAATGTAACTGCTGACTCCACGATGCTCATCTGTGTGCCAAAAATATCATTTACTGCAGAATAGTTACGCTGAGCGTCGCTGATTGCATTCTGAATGTCTGGGTTTTCTTTATCTTGCACCTCAAGTTTTGCTACAGCGGTCCAAAAGTCTTGTTGGGCCTTATTGGTGATGTAACTTGAGTACACCCTCCCTACTTTTGCGAGTACATATCGGAGGAATGCTCCAAATATGTAATATCCTATTAGGATAGTAGTTGCTATAACTATCGGAGTACCCAGAAAAATTGTTTTTTGATTGGCAATTAAATTGATGATCTGTCCTACCAAGTAATTGTCTAGTATCCATGCCTGTTCAACAATGATTCCGAGAGGTATAAGAAACAACAGCATTTTTCTGGTGTTTTTATCCAGAATGTATCGATTGATCCTGCGTAGTGTCGTTGTATAAGACACAATTTTTTGTTTGATTTTTTTCATGCATATTAAGTTTTTAAGGTGATTTAATTTCCAACATTATAACATATTTCTATATAAAAATCAACAGCCCGCAAAGCGGGCTGGGTTTGGGTTATGAAGATTTTTTCTTTTCGATTTTGTCGAGCCGTTTCTGGTAGGCTTTGGCACGGTTCCGCTCTCTGTTTGTGATTTTTGTAGCAAAGAGACGGAACACTTCTTTGAGTGTCAGTTGTGTCTTTTCCATGGCGGATTGATTTGCTATTGATTCTACCCTAAAAGTAGCTATGTCATCAAGATCTGATTCTTGATCAACTTCTGGTATTCCTTATTTTTCTTTTCAAGTTCTGCGTGTGTTCCCTGCCCTACAATCTTGCCTTCAGCAACGACAAATATGATATCTGCATCCATGACGGTTGAAAGCCGGTGCGCGATGATGATCGTTGTACGACCTGCAGCTGAGCGATTGATTGCGTCATGGATGAGCTTTTCATTGATCGAGTCGAGAGCTGAGGTTGCTTCGTCAAAAATGAGGATCTTGGGATCTTTGATCAGCGCTCGTGCGATACCGATGCGTTGACGCTCTCCTCCTGAGACTTTGATGCCACCCTCACCGATGACAGTGTCGAGCCCGTGGTCTTTGA
>CAYZSX010000001.1:0-44834 GCA_964481155.1 uncultured Candidatus Saccharibacteria bacterium | reverse complement strand
CCTGAGACTTTGATGCCACCCTCACCGATGACAGTGTCGAGCCCGTGGTCTTTGAGTTTGGCAATAAAGTCAGTGAGCGATGCATCTTCCACAGCTTTCTGAAGTTTCTCATCGCTGACTTCTGTGCCTGCAGGGAGTCCAAACAATATATTGTCGCGAATGCTTCGGTCAAAGAGATCAATTTTTTGCTCGACATTTCCAATCTGAGAACGGAGCCAGTGGAGGTCAAGCTCTTTAAGTGGCTGACCATCGATAAGTATTTCACCTTCAGTTGCGTCATAGTAGCGACGCATAAGGTTTACAATCGTGCTTTTGCCTGATCCTGAGACACCGACAAATCCAACCTTTGCTCCAGCAGGTATTGTGAAGCTAATGTTGCTGATGGTGTGCTCGAGTTCGTTACCTTCTGACTCTTCTTCGTTCTCTATCTGTTCAGCTGATTGTCGATATGGGTATGCAAAGCTAACCTTTTTAAACTCTATCTCACCCTTGAGATCAGGGATTGTTTTACCGTCAATGTTTGGGTTGATGTCGGGTTGGATATCAATAAGATCAAAGTATTTACGTATTTCAACAACCTGAAAAAGTATTTGCCTCTGTGAGTTCATAAGGTTAGTAAGGTTGCCAAATATAGTGAGTGTCCAAGCATAAAACGTCACAAACATACCAGTAGAATGTTCGCCGAGCATAATCAAATATATGCCGAGTCCTAGAGTTGCATACCGGCCAACTAAGATAATAATCTTGTCTCGATAAAAAACACGTAAATAATCCATCCATGTTTTTATAGTAAATGAGCTTACATCTGAATATTGGTTGTCAAACTCTTTTACTGTTTTTTCTTCTTGTCCTTCTGCAATAACAAGAGTTGAATTTCTGTACAATTCTGAGGCCAGTTTTCCTTGTGATTGATTCTTTTTTCGAATCATATCGATTTTAGGAAAAAAAGTTTTATTTCTACGATTTGAAATCAGTATATATGTCAGCACAAAAGAGAGCGCAAGCCCTCCAAGTCTCCAGTCAAAAATAAAAAGTATCACTAAAACAACAAAAATCTGTACTACAATTTGAAAAATATTATATACAAAGTTGTTGACCAGGTTATATAAAGCATTTAATCCTTTATTGACAACTGTCTGCTTTACTCCTGAGTGCTCATTGATATGTTGCCCAATAGAAAACCCGAACATTTTTGAAAGAGAGTACCGAGCAAGCGAGCGTTCAATATTTGTATCGAGCTTATTAACGTCAACCCATTCTTTTATAAATTGCAATGGCTGGGTTTGTATAAACGCAAGAATAAATGTGATCAAAAGAAACTGAAACGCGCCACGGATATCGCCACCGAT
Organism: uncultured Candidatus Saccharibacteria bacterium; assembly: GCA_964481155.1. Classification (GTDB taxonomy): domain Bacteria; phylum Patescibacteriota; class Minisyncoccia; order Phycocordibacterales; family UBA9973; genus UBA4124. The sequence goes on along the minus strand of CAYZSX010000001.1, from coordinate 43,485 downwards.
AACGGCGTCTACTCCTCTACCAAACAAATACGGGTTTAGTGTATCAATTCCTTGTGCAATCAAGAGTAAAAAAAACCAGTAATGCAATATTTTTCCAAAACGGTTTAAAAAGTTCATATATTTTCTTCAAGAAAGATTTTCTGGTCATAACATTACTCCGTCAGCCCCACTGCCTCATACACATCAGTCAGTTTCTTCATCGCAATTTCATTTGCTTTCATGGCGCCTTGGAGGAGGATTTCTTCGACGAGTTTGGGGTTATCTTGGTACTGTTTGCGGCGCTCACGCATCGGTGTCACGAAGTCAATAATGTCTTTGATGAGCATTTTCTTTGCGTCACCATAACCGAGGCCTTGGCGGTACTGCGCTCTGAGCTCGTCGCTTGCATCAAAGAGTTTGTGGATCTGATACAAGATGAGATCATCAGGATTTTTTTCTTCGTCTTTGCCTCGTGAGTCAGTTGCGATACTCATCACTGCCTTTTCTATTTCTTGATCACTACCAAACAGTGGTATCGTGTTGCCGTAGCTTTTGCTCATCTTTTGCCCGTCGGTGCCGGGTACTGTTGCGACATCTTCGAGGATGAGTTCGTTTGGGAGCTTGAAGAGTTCGCTGTACTGGAAGTTGAATTTGCCTGCGATATCGCGGGTGTACTCGATGTGCTGTTTCTGGTCCTTGCCGACCGGGACGACGTCTGCATCGTAGAGGACGATGTCAGATGCCATGAGTACCGGGTAGTTGAAAAGTCCCATCGATGGTTCGATGTCTTTGGCAACAGCGTCTTTGTACGCATGTGCGCGCATCATAAAGGGTACGGTGACGAGTGTGTCAAAGATCCACGTGAGCTGGGTGTGCGCCGGGACTGCTGACTGCTTAAAAAGCACGACTTTGTGCGGATCGAGGCCGATTGCGAGGTAGTCGAGGACGAGTTCATGCGAGAGCTTGGCGAGCTCTTGTCTGTCCTGGATCACGTTGAGCGCATGGAGGTCCGCGATAAATATAAATGTCTCGTACTGGTTCTGGAGCTCAACAAACTGCTTCATTGCACCAAAGTAGTTGCCGATATGAGGACGTCCGGTTGGTTTGACGCCTGAAACGAGACGTTTTGCGCCAGTATGTGTGGAATTCATGTGCATATAGTACCAAAAATGGTGGATTTTTAATAGTTGAGCGAGGTGGTACAATCACTCTATGCAAAAGGCTCAAAGTCTCTCTCATCTGCGCGTGCCGCCTCACAACCTCGAGTCAGAGCAAGCGGTGCTCGGCGCGCTTATGCTCCGCCCAGCTGCGATTCACGAGATCGTGGATCTCCTTGCGCCGGACATGTTTTATGCCAAAAAGCACGCGATTATCTTCAAGATGATCCTTGAGCTCTCGATGAAAAACGAACCCATCGATGTCCTCTCGATCGCCAATGCGCTCAAAGAAAAGAAACAGCTCGCTGATATCGGCGGCAACACCTACCTGAGCGAACTCATGAGCAACGTGCCTTCGACCGTCAACATCCGTCACTATGCCGATATCGTGTACAAAAAGTACATCCTAAGGTCACTCATCGATGCATCAGAGTCTATCGCGACACTCGCGTACGAAGAAAACGATATGCCCGCAACTGAAGTCCTCGATGCTGCAGAAAAGAGTATTTTCAAGATCTCATCTGGTGTCCAGACCAAAAACGCATTTGTCTCGATCAAGCAGTCACTCATCGAGACTGTGGAGCAGATCGAACACCTGCGCGAGCACAAAGATGAGCTTCGTGGTGTCCCGACTGGGTTCCCAGACCTCGACAACATGCTCGCTGGACTCCAAAAGAGTGACCTCATCATCCTGGCAGCGCGACCAAGTATGGGTAAGACGACGTTTGCGCTCGATATCGCGCGCAACGTCGCACTCTCGGGTGTCCCGGTCGGTATATTTTCACTTGAGATGAGCGCTCAGCAGCTCGTGCAGCGTATGCTCTCGGCAGAGAGTCGAGTCGATGCATGGAGTATCCGTACTGGACATGGGCTGACCAATCAGCACTTTACGACGCTACAAGAGGCGGCGTCTCGCCTCCAGAAGGCGCCGATCTATATCGATGATCAAGCCGGCAACTCTATTGTAAAGATGCGCTCGGTGGCGCGCCGCCTCAAAGCTGAACACGGACTTGGACTCATCGTCGTCGACTACCTCCAGCTCATGTCCACAAGCAAAAACTACGACAGTATGGTCAACCAAGTCACTGAGATTTCTCGCTCGCTCAAGCAACTCGCTCGTGAGCTTGAGGTCCCGGTCCTTGCGCTTTCACAGCTCTCTCGTGCAGTCGAAAGTCGTGGCGGCAAGCCTCGCCTCTCAGACCTGCGAGATTCCGGTAGTATCGAGCAAGACGCCGATCTCGTGATATTTATCCATCGTGATGATAGGTACAAAGACGAAAAAGACGGTATCGCCGACATCCTCGTCGAAAAGCACCGTAACGGTGCGGTCGGTTCGGTGCAGCTTCTCTTTGATGGCAAAACCACCTCGTTCCTCTCGATCGACAAAACACACGCGAGTATCGATGCTCCCAAAAAGGTATCGTTTGATGATTTCTAATACTTTTCTATGCAGCAAGAGCTCGAGCGACTCGCACAACTATTTCTCAAGTTCCCCGGTATCGGCCGTAGACAAGCGGCACGGTTTGCATACTTTGTCCTCACGCAGCAGCCGCAGTATGTAGAGAGCCTTGCCAAAGCGCTCCTCGATGCGCGTGCTCGTGCGCACACATGTACCAAGTGTTTGCGTGTGTTTGAAGGATCAGGGGCGCTGTGCGCTATCTGTAGTGACAGTACCCGAGATGCTTCACAGCTTCTCGTTGTCGAAAAAAGCCAAGATATCGATAGCTTTGCCCACACAGACTACCACGGACTCTTTTTTGTGCTTGGAGGGCTTATCCCTATAGTCCAAAAGAGTGTACTCGCAGGCACTCACATCGCCGAGCTCAAACAGCGGGTAGAGATAGAATCACGCAATCCGTATGAAGTCATCCTTGCATTTCCGCTCACTCCCAACGGAGAGCATACCGACGCGGTCGTCCGCGAAGCCCTTGCTCCATACGCTGTCAGTATCTCAAGTCTCGGCCGAGGCCTTTCAACCGGTACTGAGCTTGAGTACGCTGATCCTATCTCACTCAACGCCTCACTCAAAAAACGTGAATAAAAAATCCCTCGTTTGAGGGTTTTTTATTTAATAGCAGTGATTGTTACTTTGAAGTATGGCTGGCGGTGGCCGTTTTTCTTGAGGTAGCGAGACTTTTGCTTGTATTTGAGGACGGTTACCTTTGCTGCGCGGCCGATCGTCGTTATCTCGCCAGTTACTGATGCACCAGTGATGTATGGGGTACCGATGATCGTTTCAGAACCGTTTTCTTTGAGAAGTACCTGATCAAAAGTCACAGAGTCTCCCTTTTTGTGCTCACCAGCGAGCTTCTCGATAGTGATAGTAGTACCGACAGCAACCTCGTACTGCTTGCCACCAGTTGCGATCACTGCAAACTCCCCAGTCTGAGCTGGTTTGGTGGTCTTTTTTGCGACTGGTTTCTTTGCGGTTGCCATAAGCGTTATAGAGGTACAGTATACCTATTTTAGACAGTTTTGCAAGTGTGATACAATAAAGCCATGATTTCTCGGTACAGCGCCCATGGACTCACCTGGATCGACCTCGAGTCTCCGACCAAAGATGAGCTTGATCTCATTGGTGAAGAGTTTGCAATACCTGGATTTGTTCGTCAAGAGATGGTTGAGAGCACGCTGCGCTCCAAGGTAGACCTGTACCCACAGTTTCTCTACCTCGTACTGCACTTCCCTGTTATCAGCCCTGGTGCACCCAAAAACAGCGATCAAGAAGTCGACTTTATCATCGGCAAAGACTTCCTCATCACAACCAGATACGAGCTTGTCGAACCGGTGCAAGAGTTTTCAAAGATTTTTGAACGCCAGACGATGCACACCGACCGTCTCCCTGATGCGCATGGCGGTATCATCTTTATGCAGATGATCAAGTCGTTTTACAAAAAGTCACTTCGTGAACTCGAAGACATGACGACAGTACTGCGCGAGATCGAAGACCGTATCTTTACCGATCAGCACACGTCGATCGTGCGCGATATCTCTCGTATCTCTCGCAAACTACTTGATTTCAAACAAGCGATCAGATTTCATGGCGAAGTATTGAGCTCATACGAATCCGCGAGTCGTAGGCTCTTTGGTGACGAATACATGTACTATGCCGAAGTGATCACGAGTGAATTCAAAAAGGTCAACTCGCTCCTTGAAGCGCACCGTGATATCGTCGATGAGCTTCAGCGTACCAACGAAGCGCTTCTTTCGAGTAAATCAAACGAAATCATGAAAAACTTCACCATTATGACGTTTGTGATGCTTCCACTCGGCCTCATCACCGGTATATTTGGGATGAACACTTCTGATGATCTCATCTTTATCAAAGGTATGAGTGAATTTCTCTTTGTGATCGGCGCTATGGTGCTCACCGGAGCAGTGCTGTTCATCTTTTTCAAGTTTAAACGCTGGATTTAACATGTCTCTTCGTTTGTACAATACACATACTCGGAGTATCCAAGACTTTGTCCCTCTCAACCCACCAGTGGTCACCATGTATGCCTGTGGTCCGACTGTATACGACTACACTCATATCGGACACCTACGCAAATACATTGGTGATGATATCTTGCGCCGCACACTCTCGTATATCGGATATGACGTCAAGCATGTGATGAACATCACCGATGTTGGACACCTCACCGACGATGCCGATACAGGCGATGACAAATTTGAAAAAAAGGCATCTCTCGAAGGCAAAAGTGTGTGGGAGATTGCCAAGTACTACACGGACTATTTTCACAAGAGTATGGCAGCCGTCAACGTTGTGCCGCCAACGATAGAAGCAAACGCAACCGACCATATCGATGAGATGATTGCACTTGTTGAGACGCTCCTTGCCAAAGGTTTTGCATACGAAACAGATACTGCGGTCTACTTTGATGTATCTCGAGATCCTGACTACGGGTCACTCTCTGGTCAACCGCTCGCAGACAAGATCACCGCTGCACGGAGCGATGTGGTCATCGATACAGACAAGCGTCATCCAGCAGACTTTGTGCTCTGGTTTAAACGTGTGGGAAAGTTTGCACAGCACAGTATGTACTGGCATAGCCCATGGGGCGACGGCTTCCCAGGATGGCACATCGAGTGTAGTGCGATGAGCATGCAGTACCTCGGAGAGACGATCGATATCCATACTGGTGGTGTCGATCACATCCCTGTCCATCATGAAAACGAGATCGCCCAAAGTGAGTGTGCTACAGGACACCAATTTGTCAGATACTGGGTGCACCACGACTTCCTCACGGTTGATGGTGAAAAGATGTCCAAAAGTAAAGGCAACTTTTACACTGTCGATGACATCCACAAGCAGCGGATCAATCCACTCGCAGTCCGTCTCATGGTCATGTCAGCGAGCTATCGCAAACCGCTCAACTTCACCTGGGAAGCCCTCGCAAGCGCTGATACTGCGCTTACCAAACTCATACGGTTTGCTTCTCGCAAGCATCCGCTCGGTGCTGTCGATCAGACATACCGCACCCGCTTTGCGGAAGCGCTCTGTGATGATCTCAACACTGCCCGAGCGCTCGCTCTCGTATGGGAGCTCATAGCAGATACTGCTGTATCCGATAGTGATCGCATGGCGACACTCCTTGATATGGACCGAGTGCTTGGTCTCGGGCTTGCTGATGTACCGGCGTTTACGATCAGTCCAGAACTCCAGGAGATCATCAGTATCCGCGACAAGGCTCGCACTGATCGCAACTATGCCCTCTCTGATGAGTTACGAGTCAAACTCGAGTCACTCGGCTATGAAGTCCTCGATACTCCTACTGGTACAGAGCTTCGCTAACTACATCGCAGGCAGTACTACCTTGAAGGTTGATCCTTTGCCTAAGCCTTCACTTTCGATGACGATATCACCTTTGTGCGCGCGAGCAATCTGTTGCGCAAGATAGAGTCCGAGACCGCTTCCGCCGGTATTGAGTTTGCCACCTTCGCCACGAGCAAACTTACCAAAGAGCTTCGCTTTTGTTTCAGGAGAGATACCGACACCATTGTCTTTGACTGCAAACTCGATCGTATCGTCAAGTCGTTTGAGTGATACAGTGATCGTACCACCTGTTTGTGTGTACTTGATACTGTTGTCAGTGAGGTTGAGAAATACTTGCTTGATTTTGGTAGGATCGACATTTGCAATGATTTTTTCTTTGGGGACATCGAGTGTAAAGATGATGTTTTTGCTCTGCGCAGGGATCTGCATTTCGTTGTATAGGCTTTGTACGAGCGGGACAAGGTCGGTCGACATGATTTCATACTTCATACCTCCCTGTTCGATCTTGGAGACGTTGAGGAGGTCTTCGACGATACTGACGAGTCCTTGTGCTGAGGTATAGATACGTTTGACCGGCTCTTCTACTTTTTCACCAAGCTTGCCAAATGATCCCTCTACAAGCATCGACGAGTATCCTTTGATCGCAGTGAGTGGCGTACGGAGCTGGTGCGATGCGAGTGAGAGAAACTCGGTCTTGAGCTTGTCGACACTCTGGAGCTTTTCGTTGGCATGCTCGAGGTTTTCGTTTGATTGTTCGAGTTGGTCAGCGAGTTCTTGGAGCTTGTTTTTTTGTTGGATTTCGGCACGAACCGATCGTACGAGAAACAATCCACTAACCAAAAACGCAATAAGTGTCGCGGTGTTGAGTGCAATATCGGCAGGATTTGTCGTATAAAAGAATTTTGCTCCGATAAAAATCGCAATCAAAAATACGAGCGCTTGCGTACCAAAAAGTTTGATATTGAACGTATGGTATCTCACTACAAGGTAGCCGAGTACGATAAAAAATATAAGTACCCCGAGAGGGCCCCAAAGGTTGAACTCGTACACCCTCGTGAGTTCTCCGTAAAAGTTTGACACAAAGAATGTTGTGAGCATGATCACCATGCCGATACCAAATAATGTAATCTGTTTTTTGTGTTCGAGAGACTGCTCTTTGCGGTGTGCATACAATGCAATAAGAGCGATGAATGCAATAATCGTTGGTTCGACTGCATAAATAACGTTCCACATAGTACCCAAGACACCCTCACAATTTGTCACGTCATACAAGCGTATATTGTGCACAGTAGGTAGTAGTACTGCGGTCGCTACCCATAAAAACGCTAGTAATGATTTCAACCAGAGTGAAAGATCTTTTTTTGTTATAAAGACATATGCAAACCGTAACGAAGTCAAGAAAAAGCCTACCTCAAACAGCGCTGTCAGTTCCCAGGCAAACATGATTCCTGCATGAGGAGCCACAACCCATTGCGCTAGGATGTTTACTACCCACAAAAAGAAGAACCCTGTCATTGCAAAAAGAAGTCGCGAATGTAAGGATTTACCATCTTTTTTGTATATAAAAAACCCAATCAAAAGTGTGAGAACGGCAATTGGTACATATGAATAAAACAATAGGTTTGGTGCAGCGGAAAAATCGATAAATCCCAAAAAGAATGTATGCGACTCGTTACCACAAAAGAGTTGGTTGTATTGAGAAAAGAGCATATTTATTGCTGGACAGGCTCTGATATGTTGGTAATATTAAATTTTTTTTGGATGATTGTTTTGTAATACGTAAGCCCTATACCTAACAATACTAATACAATCACGACTCCTTTGATGACGTTTTTCATCGTATTTTGTAGTATATCCTAGATTTTAAGGCAAGGTAACTGTTATTTTTTTAAGCAAATACAGCGGGCGATATTTTTCTTTGGCATATCGAAGTCCGGGGATTCCAAGATCTTGTTCAAAATTAAGAATTTTTATATTTTTTTTATGGAAAATACGCCCCTCTTCCCATATCAACAAATCGTATGAACCAGGGTACTTTTCTGTGTGCGCTTTTGAAAAATGAGCTGTTGCGTATGATGGTTTTATTTTTTCGTACATAGAAAAGGCAGCAAGAACACCTTCTCGGTAGATAGAAATACAGATTGTTCGCGGGTCGGCTAGTTTGAGGAAGCGTCGAAACGCTCGGTACTCGTTGAGATCATATGCATCACTTCCGTGTTTACTCATTGACCATGTATGGAACATAGATAGGTATTGCTTTTTGTCGATCGACCCTACTGGTTTTGTAGTCACGGTATAGCGACCAGCGCTTTGGAGTGTTTTTTTAAGCATTTTTGATTTAGAGCTTTTTTGCCAATTGTTCATGCTTGCGAGATGTTCACTGAGGTACATATAATCGGCATCATCTCGATCAGAATGTACAACAAATGGACTATGTTTAAATTTGAAGTACAAAGAAAGCTCTTCAGGGACTAACTTCAAAAAGTTTTTACCATACCGTTTCTTTGAAAAGGTGATGAGTTCTATCGCTGTCTCAATGACTTTGTTTTTACCGATAAACGAAAGGAACACATCGCCTGTAACATAATCAGAAAAGCGAATCACAATGTTGTCATTGAGCTTGCTAATACGGATTTTATTGGCTGTGTTCCATGACCAAAGACTTACGAAGTTGAAATCAGAGTACGGAGGAAACTCTTTGGTGACACGTTCAATCTCTTTTTTGTCAGAGCGTTCGAGTTTTTTGAATTTGGGAAATTCTGGTACCATAATATTATTATACCATAAAAGTATTGTTTATGCAATACTTTGTGTCTATGTGCCTGTACTATACCAACAGCACTGCCCCTACGACCATAATTGCGATAGAGACCCCCTTTTGAAGCAAGTTTTTTGCGGAGATATCCTCGGTCAATATAGATGGGAAAAATACAGTGAAGACGATGCCCAGCACAAAAACAATCGCAGGTTGCACTACTTCAAGGAGGAGTACTGCGGACACTGGCACGAGTAGGATTGCATAGTTGGCAAGCAAGTTACCGATAATCGTAGCAGATTCAGAAAACAAGCTAATGCCGAGTACTTGCTTCCCGTCGGATTTCATAATCTCAGAAAATCCTTTTCGATATGCAGGTATAAACAAAATAATGATGAGTCCTCCTATACCAAGTCCTACATGTTCCCAAAACGATGATACCCAAAATCCACTTTCTCTTCCTACAAACTTGAACAGCACGCTCCAGAGCGCAATCAAAAATGAAGCGATAACCATGTTGCGGATAAGTCCCCATCGGACAGTAACACGCCCGCTTTCGTGGCCGTGTTTAATCGAAAGAAGGAGACCTCCAACAAGAATGACTACACCTCCAAAGAGTTGCTGCGCGGTTAGCTGCTCACCCAAAAAGAGGTATCCCAAAACGTATCCAAAAAACGGTGCCGCCAAGAACCACGGGATCACACTTGAGACATCTTCGTCAGGAAGCGCTTTGAGATAAAAGATGATCCACGAGACATTGCAGAGCCCTGCAATCAGTAGTATCAGTATTTCTTTTGGAGGAAGAGCGAACGATCCTTTACTAAAAAGGTATATCGCAAGCGCTCCGACAAATCCAAATATGCTCGAAAAGATAACGAGTGCGCCGATCGGGTGCCCGAACTTTTTGTTTCGTTCTACCAGATAGTTGTCGGCAATGTTGACAAACGACCAGAGAACAACGGCTGAAAGTGTGAGTATAATCCACATAGATATGTAACTAGTTATCTGATAACCTACGCTATATTTTCTTGAGGATAGCGTGTTCCTCGTTTTACAAATTGTACCTCGATATCGTCTGCGTTAAATGCTTCTTTAAAGTACGAAGTGATAAATGTTTGATCCATACCGTTTTTGCAGGTATAGACATCGGCGCTCACAAACTTCCTTCCAACGAAGGTATGCACACTAATGTGACTTTCCATGATAACGACAAATCCGCTCCACCCACCAGGGTCTTTGTCGCCATTTCCTTCTGCAAAGTACACAACAGGATCTGCCAGCTTGTGCATACCAAGCTTCTCCGGCAAGTCATTTAGTACATGGAGGACATGCTCTTTAGAATCAAGGAGACCTGGATCTGCGCCGTAGCAGTCGAGCATCATATGTTCCCCAAAAGTGATTGTTTCCATAGGTATATATTACTCCCTTGGTTTCAAAAGTGGAAATAGTTGGGTTTCGCGGAGGGGTTTGTCGACGAGAAATGCAAAGAGTCGTTCGCCAAATCCAAATCCGCAGGTCGGTGGCATGCCATGCTCGAGCATATCGACAAACTCCCATTCGGGCATCATGGCTTCATCATCACCGCGCTCGATGAGCTGTTGCTGGAGCTCAAAGCGCGCACGCTGGTCGACAGGGTCGTTGAGTTCACTAAATCCGTTCCCTACTTCACTTCCCGCAAGAAGTACCTGAAATCGCTCGGTGACACGTGGATCGTCAGCACATGCTTTGGATAGTGGCGATACGAGTTTGGGAACACGGACGAGAAATGCGGGACCTGAAATAGACTTGCGACAGTATTTCCAGAGTGTGTCAGTGAGACGCTCGCGGTTGGTACCGGTGTATGCAACACCGAGTTCATCAAGCTTTGCTTTCATGTCGTTTTCTGTCGCATCGAGGACATTGATACCAGTTTGTTTCTCGATTTCTTGCACGTAGTCCACTGTTTTCCATTCGTCACTGAGGTCAAATGTGTGTCCGCGGGTGGTAAACACCGTTGTCCCAAACACTTTTTGTGCGACGGTGCGGTAGAGCTCTTCGACGAGCTTCATCCCCATATGATAGTCAGCGTATGCCCAGTAAAACTCCATATTGGTAAATTCTTGAAGGTGGTCAGGACTGCTGCCCTCGTTGCGGTACACACGGCCGATCTCAAACGTCTTGGGAAATCCCGCTGCCATGAGGCGCTTCTGCCAGAGCTCTCCGACTGAGATACGCATAAACACATCGAGCGCAAAGTCTTTGTGAAAAGTTTTGAACGGGTTGGCTTCTGCGCCACCAGTTGTCACCTCGATCGTCGGAGTTTCGACTTCCATAAATCCTTTGTCCTCCATAAACTCACGAGTAGCTTTCCAAAAGAGTGCTTTCTTTTCAAACATATCCCGCAGTTCTGGGTTGGTCAGGATATCGAGATATCGCTTGCGGTAGCGTTCGTCTTCGTCAGTGAGGCCGTGCCATTTCTCAGGCATCGGAAGGAGGCTCTTGGTGAGCATGTTCCAACCACTCACAAAGAGTGCTTTCTCGCCACGCTTGGTTGTGTATGCGAGACCGGTCGCTTCGACGAAGTCTCCGACATCAGTCGTCTCATTCCAAAGCTCATAGGCAGCAGCATCCATCTCATCAGACTTGAGAAAGAGCTGCATAGTCTCGGTACCGTCGTATATATCCGCAAATGCAAGCCCGCCCTGTCCGCGCTTGGACATAATGCGCCCTGCGAGAGTAACCTTGTCGCCACCGGTTTCGTACATCGAAAACCGATCGATAAAGTCCGCTATCGAATCAGTACGGTTTGTGTGTGCTGGGTACGGATCGATGCCCTTTTCTTGCAAAATCGCCTTCTTTTTCAGCCGTTCCTCTCGGAGCTCTTCTAGGGATGCCATATGTTTTGGATTATAGCATTAATTTATATAGCTTAAAATCACGCAACAAAACCAGTGGGTCTAACAGAAGTGTTTTTCTTAGATCTATATGTTTTGCCATTTGTTAGGACCACCCTAACATTATTAAAAACATTTTTATGGTCTGTGACCATATTTTTATTGAACCATGTAGCCATATTAGATTCCCTCCTTCTTTAGTTCCTCAATCACCTCCTTTGCTTTTTTGCTGAGCTTTTCGGGGAGTTTGATATCGAGTTTGATGATGAAGTTGCCGCGTTTGTGAGTACTTACCGGAACACCTTTGCCTTTGAGCAGTACATTGTCCCCTACGCGCGTGCCTGCAGGGATAGAGATAGACTCCATGCCATCGAGCGTCTCGACTGCATAGGTCGCGCCCAGGAGTGCGTCGGTGAGTTTTATAGAGAGCGTTGTGATGAGGTCGGCGCCGTTTCTCACGATGGTTTTGTGTGGGGTCACACTGACATGGACGTAGAGATCGCCTGGCGTACCACCCTGGATCGCTTCACCCATACCTGAGAGTCTGAGGGTCTCGCCATGCTGGATGCCCGATGGGACTGAGACTTTGATGGTGCGTTCTTCGTTGACGACGCCCTTGCCGCGACATGATTCACACGGATTCTTGGGGATCTTGCCCATGCCATGACATTTGTCACAGATCTGATTGGTCGCGATGGAGCCGAGGATCGTGCGCTGGATGCTTTTGACCTGGCCTTTGCCGCCACAATGGCTACAGGTTTCAAGGTGTGTACCTGGTTTGGCGCCGTTACCTTTACACGTAGTACAGGTCGAAGGCTTTTTGATACGAAGCTCACGCTCCACACCAAACACTGCTTCTTTGAATGAAAGATTGATCGTGGTCTGGAGGTCTGCACCACGGCGCGCACGACTACTTCGTCCGCCACCAAAGATATCCCCAAACATATCTCCGAGATCAAACTCAAACCCACCGCCATGTTGGAAGTTGCCAAAATCAAATCCACCAAATCCTTGTCCACCGCCAAAGCCGCCCATCTGTGGCCCCTCTGATCCAAACTGATCGTACCGCGCGCGCTTCTCATCGTCGGAGAGCACTTGGTATGCTTCGTTTACTTCTTTGAACTTGGCTTCATCACCACCTGATTTGTCAGGATGGTACTGATGCGCCATCTTGTGGAAGGCCTTTTTGATTTCGTCTTTTGAGGCGTTCTTGGAAACGCCGAGTGTTTGATAATAGTCTTTTGCCATATGGTTGTGTGTAATGAAAACCCCGCATTGCTGCGGGATTTTCTGCTATCGATGACGGAGACTTACGGTCTTGCCATCTTTCTTGCGCTTTTTCTTCGCAGCTACTTTTCGTTTCTTGTTCATAGAGCTATCCTACCACTTTTTTTATTTGTTGTCAGCTGTGGTGTCGGTTGCCTCAGCATCCTTGGGAGCTGACTGCTCGCCTGCAGGAGCTTCTTCTTTTGGAGCGTTTTTCTGGATGTGCTCGCCGATCTTTTGCATTTCAGTTGAGAGTGCGCTGGTTGCGGATTCTATCGCGGCTTTGTCAGTACCCTCTTTTGCTTTTTTGGCTTCATCGATCTTGCCTTGTACCGCAGTCTTGATCTCGTCGGGGATATTTGTGCTGTGTTCAGTGAGCGCCTTTTCTGCAGAAAAGATTATCATGTCTGCGGTGTTCTTGGCATCAGCCAGTTCTTTCTTTTGTGCGTCTTCGGCTGCGTGCATCTCGGCGTCTTTTTTCATTTTCTCGATATCATCTGCGCTGAGACCAGACGATGCTTCGATGCGGATCGACTGCTCTTTGCCGGTTGCTTTGTCTTTTGCTTTGACACTGAGGATACCGTTGGCATCGACATCAAAGGTCACTTCGATCTGTGGGATACCACGTGGTGCAGGTGCGATGCCGTCGAGGACAAAGCGTCCAAGCGATTTGTTGTCAGCTGCCATCGGACGCTCACCCTGCGTGATGTGGATCTCGACTGATGGCTGGTTGTCGGTCGCCGTTGAAAAGGTCTGACTCTTGGATGACGGGATCGTCGTGTTGCGTTCGATGAGCTTGGTTGAGACGCCGCCCATGGTCTCGATACCGAGCGAGAGCGGGATCACATCAAGGAGGAGTACGTCGCGTACATCTCCTTGGAGCACACCACCCTGCACTGCGGCACCGAGCGCCACGACTTCGTCAGGGTTGATAGAGCGGTTGGGTTCTTTGCCAAAGAATTTCTGCACTTCTTCGACGATCTTGGGCATACGGGTCTGTCCACCAACCATGATGATCTGGTTGATTTCTTCTTTTTTAAATGGTGATGCTTCGACTGCGCGCTTGGTGATCTCGAGTGATCGTGCGATGAACTCATCAGCGAGGCTTTCGAGCTGTGCACGAGTCATTTTCATGAGGAGGTGCTGTGGACCTGCATCGGTACTCGTGATGAACGGGATATTGATCTCGGTTTCGTTTGTCGTCGAGAGCTCGATCTTTGCCTTTTCAGCTGCTTCATCGAGGCGCTGGAGTGCAAGGGCGTCTTTGGTGACATCAATGCCTGATTCTTTTTTGTACTCGTCAGCGATCCAGTTGATGATCTTGAGATCGATATCACGACCTCCCATGAGTGAGTCACCGTCAGTTGATTTCACTTCGATCACGTCTTCGGTTACTTCGAGGACTGACACGTCAAATGTACCTCCTCCAAAGTCGTATACGACAATCTTTTCGTTTTTGCGTGCATTAAATCCGTATGCGAGTGCTGCTGCAGTCGGTTCGTTGATGATACGCTTCACATCGAGTCCTGCGATCGCACCAGCGTCTTTGGTTGCCTTGCGCTGCGCGTCGTTGAAGTATGCAGGCACCGTGATAATCGCTTCCGTTACCTTTTCACCGAGCTTTGCTTCGACGTCTGCTTTGATCTTTTGGAGGATCATCGCCGAGATTTCTTCGGGACGATAGTCTTTGTCTGAGAGATGGACGAGTGCACCACCATCAGTACCTGCTTTGACTTCAAACGGAGATGTCTTGATCACTTTGTCCATGCCGTGATCATCGTACTTGTGCCCCATAAAGCGCTTGATACCGTAAATGGTATTTTTGGGATTTGTCACCGCTTGACGCTTTGCAAGGAGTCCGACAAGTCGGTCGCCAGTCTTGCCGACTGCGACGATAGATGGGGTCGTACGCGCACCCTCGATGTTTTCGATGATTTTCGGCTGGCCACCTTCGATGATGGCTACCGCTGAGTTTGTTGTTCCAAGGTCAATTCCAATGATTTTTGCCATAATTCAAAAAATATTAACTAATAAAGTATTTTGCAGGATTCTTTGCTGATTTTACGGACTTTTCGCGACCGCAAAATACTTGTACAAAAAGGAGTATAGTGCTAGCATTTTCTCATGTCAAGCAATACTCCCAAAAAAGCTGGCTACTCCAAGAAAATCCTCCGTCTCCTGGGCTCAAAACCGGCTATTTCTGAGGCGGAACTCACCGAGATGACTGGTGCCAAGGGTGCTGAGCGCTATGCTCTCTCACGGTCACTCAGGGGCCTCGTAGAAAACGGTCTCGTCGAAAGCCACGACTCTGGCCAGCAGACCTATACGCGCCTCACCCGCGAAGGCAAGAAAAAAGCGCACAGCCTTGCGCTTGAGCACGAGTATGGACTCCTCAACCCGCACTGGGATGGCAAATGGCGCATCGTCCTCATCGACCTCCCCGAAGAACGCAAAGCTGAGCGCGAGAGTTTCCGCTACCTCCTCAAAAAGGCAGGATTTGTCTGTATCAAAAACGCAGTCTGGGTATCGCCACAACCCTTTGAGCACCTGTTTACAAACATCAAAAAAGACCTCGGCCTCTCGACCGAGATCATGATTTTTGTCACTGATACGCTCGATAGCGAAACAGAGCAAGAGTTTCTAAGACTCGCGCTGTAGTTATTTCACTTTCCAGACAACGACGCGCGCCGGACGAATCACACCTTCGCCGAGCATAAAGCCTTTTTGAATGACTTTGGCGACGGTATGATCGAGGGTTGTGTTATCGGTTTCTTGGTCTGAGATCGCTTCATAACGAGCAGGATCAAATGTTTCCCCTACCTCACCAAACAGCGTGAGCCCGTGCCCACCAAGCGCGCCCATGAGCTGGTTGTAGATATACTCCACACCGGTGCGCCAGGTCGCGTCTACTTTCTCCCATGCGTCTTTGTTGCTCATCGCCATACTGAAACTGTCGACAACAGGGATCATGTCTTCTACGAAACGCTCTGTAAAGATTTCTTTGAAGCGCTTTTTGTCTTCCTCAGTTTGCTTCTGGAGGTTGGCGTAGTCAGCGCGCGCACGCTGCCACCCATCGAGGTACTCCTGCTTTTCCTTTTCGAGACTCTTTATCTTTTCTTGAAGCTTTTTGATCTTGTTAGATCCTGCGAGTTCATCGCCGTCCTCAGTAGACTCGACAAACTCAGGGTCTATGATCACATCGTCATGGTTGTCTGTGTCTTGCATACGGGCAGTATTATACTGAATTTTTGCAATAAAAAAAGCCCCGAAGGGCAGTGAGCTTAAGACATGCGAAGACGTTCTAAGGCTTTGTTGCGCTCTTGCCAGGGGTTGTCTTCTGGGTCTTGACTTAGATCCAACCCAAAAGTTAGCCCTACAAGATATAAAAACATACTTGCACATAAAAAGCTTAGAACAATTGTTTGGGTGTGGTCTTGCCGAAAACTTTGTATCAGGAAAAGAATAGAAACAACAAGTCCAACACATTTGAACATAAGCCAAAACAATCTGCTGTAGAATCGTTTATAGATACAAGCTGTTTTTTCTATAATCTGATTTTTTTCCATGAGCGTTTTTTGAGTTAAAGTACATT
The DNA here is from genome assembly GCA_964481155.1 of uncultured Candidatus Saccharibacteria bacterium. Classification (GTDB taxonomy): domain Bacteria; phylum Patescibacteriota; class Minisyncoccia; order Phycocordibacterales; family UBA9973; genus UBA4124. The sequence continues at coordinate 27,086 of CAYZSX010000001.1, read as the reverse complement.
TTTTGATTATATTTGTCAAACAAAAAAGCTCCCAAAAATGGAAGCTTAAAATTCTTTTAAAGATCTTAGAATCACGGCCTGTAACCATTTGTACCGGTCGGGCCTTGTTGTTGGTTTGGGCTACCCCAATATTGTGGGTAGAAGCTTTGAGGGTATTGCGGATTACTTTTACGTCTCAATTCATCCTCCTTATCCTGTATCCAACGATCAAGACATTGCAGATACTGTTCTTTTGATATGGTTTTTTGAAAATTCCCATACACAAGAATGATACCTTCTTTTGTTTTGATGATGGAGTCGGGGTGAGGCATTAGCAGCGACCTTGTCATGACTACTAGGTCTTTCAATGCCGAACGCGACGAATCTCTAGGTGTGGCCTCGTAAGTCTCAACGCTATATGTTTGAGACACTTGCGCAAAAACGCTTTCTTTTACCAGAAAAAATAAAACAAGGAAAAATATCTTTTTCATACTGTATGTAGTTTTATGTGAATGATCAGGTTATGGTTATATATTACCATATTTTTTATAAAAAGTCAATATATCAAAAACACCCTCATTTCTGAGGATGTTTCGAGAGGTACTATCGTTTTGACCACTGGCCTGCCTTGCGAGCCTTTTTGAGACCGAACTTGCGGCGCTCTTTGGAGCGAGGATCACGTTTGAGGAACCCTGCCTGCTTGAGCTTGGTCTTGTCAGCTTCGTCTTCGACGACGAGTGCACGAGCGATCCCGTGACGGACTGCTTCAGCCTGTGAGTGGATACCACCACCAGTGACTTTGACTGAGACAGAATACGTCATTTTTTCAGTCGTTGTAAATGGATCGGTAACAACCTTTTGGAGTTCGTCAGTTGGGAAATATGTCGCGAGCTCTTTGTCGTTGATCACGTAGCTCATCTTGGTGCTTGGGGTGATACGAACGCGAGCGCTTGATGTCTTGCGGCGGCCGATGGTTTCGATGTATTTCTTTTTATCAGTAGTTGCCATACAAATTATTCGGTAACGGTTAGGTGTTTGAGCATGTCTTTGCGCAGACGATTGTCTGGGAGCATGCCACGGACTGCGTGCGTCACTACCTCACGGTAGCCTTTGGTGTCGATCACATGTGCCATGGTGCGCTCTTTGAGTCCGCCTGGGTATCCTGAAAATGAAAGGTACGTTTTCTCAAGTGACTTTTCTGGACGCATCTTGATCTTGGATGCGTTGGTGACGGTCACTGAGTTGCCTGAAAGTGTGTTGCGTGCAAATGAAGGGTCGTTTTTGCCCATGAGGATAGTCGCGACTTCTGTCGCAAGGCGTCCGAGTGATTTGTTTGTTGCGTCGATAGTGTAGTTCATAAGATTATACAAATTCAATAAGTGCCATAGGGCTGCCGTCACTCTTGCGCTGGACGATCTTGGTGATACGAGTGTAGCCACCTGCACGGTCAGCGTACTTGGGAGCGATATCAGCGATGAGTTTGCCGACAACTGCTTCGTTGTTGTAGAGCCCCGAGAGGAGGAGGCGTCGGTTTGCAAGCGTTGGGTTCTTGGCTTTGGTGACGAGTTTCTCTACCTTTGGACGGATTTCCTTTGCCTTTGCTTCAGTAGTGAGGATACGACCGTGCTCGATGAGAGACGCAGCAAGACCACGCAAGAGTGCTACTCGGCCATTCTTTTCTCGTCCAAATTTTCGGGTGTTGTCGTGGTGTCGCATAAGAGTACTCTGTTATACCGTATTAGTCCTTCAAAGACAAGTCAAACGCTGCAAGTGCTTCCTTGATCTCAGTGATCCCCTTGTCGCCGATACCATCGATCTCGAGGAGGTCGCTGACGTGTTTGCGAGCAATACCGCCGACCGTGCGGATGTTTGCAGCAGTGAGGGCGTTGAGAGTGCGAGTAGAGAGACCGATAGAATCGATGCGGTTTTTGAGGACATCAGTCACATCGACACTTTCGTCTGCTGACTCTTCTGAAGAAGTAGCTGTATCAGAGGTCTCAGCCATTACTGGTGATTTGAGAGACATACGAGATTGTACTTCGTCAATCATGTCTTGTGCAGAAACTTCTACTACTGCAGCAAGCTGCTCGATCATGATGCGTACAGATCGCTCAAGAGCTTCTCGTGGAGACATCGTGCCGTCAGTTTCAATCGTCATACGGAGGCGGTTGAAGTTGGTTTTGTCACCGACACGCATTTCTTCGACGTCGTATGATACGCGTCGGATTGGAGAAAAGATCGCATCAAGAAAGATAGTACCGATCTCTGCCTTTTGTTTGTGGTGTGCATCACGAGAGACAAAGCCGAGGCCGTGTTCGACAGTGAGTTCGACGTCAAGAGTCGTCTTGCCAGTGATTTCACAGATGTACTGGTCTGGGTTTGCAACAGAAACCGCACCCTTTGCGCCGATGTCAGCAGCGGTAACAACTTTGGGGCCTTTGACTGAAAAGCTGATTTTTTGTGGTTCGGTAGATGTGAGTGAGAAACGAACGTTTTTGAGGTTGAGCAAGAGTGTGATGACGTCTTCTTTGACACCGTCCATCGTTGCAAATTCGTGGCTTACACCATCGATTTTGACCGCAGTGACCGCAGCTCCAGGAAGTGAAGAAAGGATGATGCGGCGAAGTGAGTTGCCGAGAGTGTAGCCGTAGCCTGGTACGAGACCGTCTATCTCAAATACGCCTTTGTTGCCCTGCTCTAGGGTTGCTCGTGGTTTTGATGGGAGGATGATGTTTTGTTCACTCATAGGATATATATTGTACCATTAATTTGTAAAAACTCCTAACCTGTGTTCTAACGACTGTAGAACTCAAGCACAGCATCGAGCTGCAAAAACTGCTCGTCGTGCTTCGGCTTTGCCACTACCTCCGCCTGTAGTGATTCAGGCGAGAACTTGAGCCAGTTTGGCCATTGATAGCTCTCAAGCTTCTTTTTCATATCTGTAAAGAGTGGACTCTTGCGAGAACCTTCGCGTACAGCGATCACCTCACCTGCGCGCACCTCGTATGACGGGATAGTCACCTTGGTACCACCCACAGTGATGTGTCCGTGTGAGACGAGCTGACGAGCAAGACGGCGAGTCGATGCGAGGCCGAGGCGATACACAACATTGTCGAGTCGTGATTCGAGGAGTTGGGTGAGCTTTTCGGTGACAGGCATACCTTTGGTAGCACTTGCTTTTGCAACGTAGTTAGAAAGCTGCTTTTCTGAGATACCGTATGAGAAACGAACTTTTTGCTTCTCGATGAGCTGGCGACCGTAGTCAGAGAGCTGCTTTGGGCGCTTACCGGTAGACTTTTTGGTCTCTGATGCGGTGAACTTTTGATTCTGGCATTTTTCAAATACTCCAGATCCGAGACGACGACACATTTTGTACTTTGCTGATACTTTCATATAAAAACTCGATTAAACTCTTCGTGGCTTCTTAGGCTTTGGACCGTTGTGTGGTACAGGGGTCCGGTCTTTGACCGAAAGGAGCTCAATACCGGTTGCAATGAAGGCACGGATGAGCGGCTCGCGACCACTGCCGACACCTTTGACAACCACATGAGTTTCCTTGATACCTGCAGTTGTTGCTTTTTCAGCGAGGATTTCTCCCACTTTTGATGCAGCAAACGGAGTACCCTTTTTTGCACCTTTGAACCCAAGTGAACCTGATGAAGACCAAAAAAGTGCATTACCCTTGGTATCACTGACGACCGCTTTGGTGTTGTTAAAGGTTGCCTCGATAGAGAGCATCGCTGTTGTGAGCTTTTTCTTGGTAGTACGCGCCACTGCTCGACCGCGCTTGTCTGCGTCAACGAGGGTTCCTTCTTGAGTTGCAATTCGTTTTTTTCCCATAGGTTATGATTATGTCTTACTTTCCTTACGACGACCGCTACCCATCGTGTTGCGGACGTTGCCGCGGACAGTACGAGAGTTGGTCTTGGTGCGCTGACCCTTAACTGGTAATCGGCGCATGTGACGGACGCCACGGTATGCCTTGATATCCTTGAGACGCTTGATGTTTGCAGCAATCTCACGCTTGAGGTTTCCTTCGATAGTACGCTCTTCGATAAGCTTGCGAATCTCGTTTTCTTGATCAATAGTGAGATCCTTTGCCTTGGTCGCAGGATCTACCTTGACCTGTTTGAGGATTTTGGTAGCAGTTGCAGTGCCGATACCATAGAGTGTCGTGAGACCGACATCTAGGCGCTTTTCATTGGGGATAGTTATACCGAGGATACGCATGATTATTGTTTCTGTTTATGCTTAGGGTTATCACAGATCACGACCAAGTGGCGATTGCGCTTCACAATCTTGCACTTATCACACATTTTCTTGACGGTTGATCGAATCTTCATGATTGTATAAAAAATTGGGGCGGGGTGAGTATACACTATCTACGCGCGTCTGACAATACGTCCTTTTCCACCATAGGGATCAAGCACAACGTCGACAGTATCCCCGATCAATACTTTGATCCGGTGCAAGCGCATTTTGCCTGCGAGATATGCGACGATGATGTCCCCGTTTTCAAGCGTGACGCGAAACATCGTGTTAGGCAATGCCTCTGAGACTGTTGCTTTGACTACTGTTTCTGCTGCCATGTGGTATAGAAGTACATAGTACTACAATGGGTTTATTTGGTCAACTTATTTGATCTCAACCTTGATACGGTTGTCAGCGCTTGGGAACAAAGGTGCCCAAAATGGGTAAAAATGATACTCGGCACTATCTACTTCGGGTACCCCATCGAGGACTTTGCTAAAGTCGCCTTTTGAAGTCCCTACGAGGGATTCTTTGATCGCATCAAGTGATGCTTTTGCGATGATCGTGCCGTCACCAGAGACACGCACCTTGATCGTTTCGGGTACATCTTGTGGTTTGCTATCAAGAGCGGTTGTTGGGATGACTGCAAGGCTCGCAAGTGCTGGGATAGTCACTCGTGCATAGGTACGATCATGAAGTACATGGTTTGCAATCGTGGTCTCAAGGAGAGTACGAGGTATGAGATAGGTGGTCATCGATCCCTTGATACTTGCAGGGAACTTGATACTCTCGCCATGGAGCACGAGCGAACTCGAATCGATAGTTGTGATCTGTAGATCAGGAAACGTGATGAAATCTTCGGGCATCTGAGCACGAGTTTCTCGTTTGAGGCGCTCCACGAGCTGGTTTTGGAGGGCACTAATCACATCTGCTTCATCCTTTTTGGCAACGGAGTGCCGCATGCCGTCTTCTCCTCCAGAGATAGCGCCCGAAGACTGCGCGTACAGTGTCTTGCCCCACCCCGAGACACTAAAGCTCGTTCCTTGCGTGTTGTACGAAGGACCAACTCCAGTAGCAACAACAGGGACTGCGACCGAAGTACCCGGGGTTTTAACTTTGTTTTTGAGGGTATATCCGGGGACAGTCACCGATACCGTTGTTTGGTATTTTTTGCCTTCTTTGGAAGTGATGGTTGTCTTGGCTTTTATCGTTTGAGCCTTGGTACTGTACTCGTTGAAAAAGACCACATTTCCTTTTGCATAACTCGTACTCTGCGCAACTTCTGAACCGTATACCTGCCGAGACACCTCAGCCGAAACCACCATGGTTTGGAACGAAAGACGTCCAGCACTTGATGCTCCTTCATGAACAAGCTCAAACTCAGCACCATCAAGCGAAAACGGGATCGCTCGTTCGGTCACAACTACTTTTGCTCGGGCCATTTTCATCCCTACTACATACAAAAGCGCAATAAATAGGAGAACAAGAGCGATAACTCCAATCTTTTTCCAAGAAACATGTCGGTGCGTCGTGATCAGCGGTCTACGAGCGGGTCGTACCTGTTCGACCTGTTGAGTCACAGGTTCTGATTCTTGGCCGATTTCTTCTTTGCGAATAACATCGTAGAGCTTCATACTGCTGTATTATACAAGTCTCTGCGCAAATAATGCAGTAGTCGCAATGGGGATATCGATATGTTCGTGTGATACTGTGCCAATCGCAGTACCGAGAGTAGATTCGTCGATATAGGTGATGCGTGGTTCGACAGCTCCGCAACTATGTTTGATTATAGGATCTTTGACTAGCACACTAGTCATGATTGTCTCAAATCGCTCGTTGACCATGAGTAGTATCTGATGTGGTACACGCCAGCCATAGTGCCCTGTCTCTAGGACTTGCTGAAGCCCTTTTTGCCACTCTTTGCTATAGGCAAGGATTGCACGTTCGATGCGTTTTTTGGTTTGAGGAGCTACTTTGTTGATACGGTATGCCTCAAGGAGTGCTTTGGATTCGGTGACCATGTCACCGCCTTCTTTGGCAAGTGCTCGGTAGAGACCAAACGTCCCCACAGGGAACGAATGCTGATACGCAAGCATCCCGGCTGTAACAAATGCAACATCAGTCACTTCTTCGCCGACATCAACGATCATGCAAGCTTCTTCGATCGGAAGCCGATCACGGGCAACGATAAACGCGGTAAACGCACCTGTGGTAAACCTGATCGGTCGAGCGCCATAGCTCCTGCGAAGTGTGTCAGAAAAAAGATCAAGCACTGTTTTGGGGGCAATGGTTACTGTCAGAGTGCACTCAAGCTCGGTAGCTTTTTTGTCATACGGTTCATGGGTGAGGTACCCATTGAGTTTGATACCGGAAAGTTGTTTCTCGATGATAACTGAGTCTTTACCATATGATCCAAAAGGGCCATCTGTCTTTTTTATATCAGCGATTTCAGTATCAACGAGTGATTCGACGAGCTTTTTGGTGCAGATAAAGGGTTTTTCTGATCGATACGATATGATCCGCGTCTCGGTGCTATACCAAGGAGATGCAAGCGAGATCTGTATGTGCGAAGGTTTGTGCACATCTTGCGCACGGATTGTTGAGATCACCTGCTCAAGCGAACGGTTTGCTTGCGTGATAAATCTCTGGATGTTGATATCATCGGTTACAACTGCGTCGATACGCACTGAGGTAAGTATGAGTGCGTTGGGGCACGTATCAGTACGTGAGAGCACATGTGCACCAGCGACTGAACTTGAACTGATATCAAAAACTGCAAACACGTGTTCGTGTGACGACATACCAAAAGTATATCACGAAGAGTTATGAAAGCGTTGCTTTGATGCGGCGTACACCCGCGCTCGATGCTTCTTCTTTGACTATCTTGAAAACGCCGAGCATACCAGTGCGCTCAACATGTGGCCCTCCACAAAATTCTTTTGAAAAGATATTGTCGTGTGCATCATGGATCATGTATACCGATACGATATCAGGATACGTAGTACCAAACTCCATCTCTGCGCCCAACTTTTCTGCTTCACCTTTTGGCATCTCTCGACGAGTAACCGAGAGGTCTTCGCGAATCTTTTCATTGACGAGATCTTCTACTTTTTGGAGTTCTTCGGGGGTGAGCTTGCGATCAAAGTTAAAGTCGATACGGAGGCGTTCTTCGGTGATGTTACTTCCCTTTTGGTGTATATCAGGAGAAACAATCTCTTGGAGTGCTTTGAGGAGGAGGTGGTGCGCTGTGTGAAGTTTGGTGGTCATCTCACTAGTGTTGGCAAGGCCACCTTTGAACTTGTGCTCAGCTCCCGCGCGCGATGCCTCCTGGTGGGATTTCATCTGCGTATCAAATGCTGCGCGATCGATAGTAATCCCCTTTTCTTGTGCAAGTTCTTGGGTAAGCTCGATCGGAAACCCATACGTTGTCGCAAGGATAAATGGATCGGTACCTTTTGCAAATTCTTTGAGACCTGATTCAAGGGTTTTAGTGAACTTATCTTCTTCTTGATTGATGACACGCTCAATCTCTATCGATACAACTTCTGGATATACATCTTTGTATAGCTCCCCAAACAGTGCAGCGAGCTCTCCAAGGAAATGTGCGTCAAGCCCGAGTGTACGTGCTTGCATAACCGCACGACGGATAAGTCTGCGGAGTATGTACCCTTGATCTTTGTTGCCAGGAAGCACGCCATCAGCGATGAGAAATACTGCGCTGCGTGTGTGATCTGCAACGATTCGAGCACTGCGCTCGTTGTATCGCTGTGCACTTTGAGAAATCTTTGCCATCGCCGGCGCAAACATGTCTGCTTCATAGACAGTAGATTTGCCCTGTACGATCATCGAGATACGCTCGAGTCCACTTCCCGTATCGATATTTTTCTGAGGAAGCTGACCCACGACCTTTCCATCTTTGGAAAGATACTGCATAAACACGTCGTTCCAGATCTCGACGACATCGCCGCGATCATCTGCTGCCACATACTCCTCGTGCGTCATATCGCCGAGTGTGCCGGTGACGTCATAAAACATTTCCGTATCAGGACCGCACGGACCATTATCTCCGGCGCTCCACCAGTTGTTTTTCTTGGGCAAGAAATAAATCCGGTGCTCAGGGATGTACTGTTTCCAGATCTCCACTGCTTCAAGATCGCGTGGTGCGTCCTCGTCACCTTCAAACACAGTCACATAGAGACGGGCTGGATCAAGTCCGAGACCTTCTTCTTTGCTCGTGAGGAACTCATAACTCCACTTGATCGCATTCTCTTTGAAATAATCTCCGAGTGACCAATTGCCGAGCATCTCAAAGAATGTGAGGTTTTTGTGATTGCCGACCTCCTCGATGTCACCGGTACGCACACATTTCTGACAGCTCGCGAGGCGTTTGCCGAGCGGATGAACCTCTCCCATGAGATATGGGACGAGTGGTTGCATCCCTGCGGTGTTGAACAGTACTGAAGGGTCGTTCTTGGGGACGAGCGATGCTGATGGCAAAATCGCATGTCCGCGGGCAGCAAAAAAGTCGAGAAACCGTTTGCGAATCTGTGCTGAAGTCATGGCGCCATGATAGCAAAAAGTGGGTAATAAAAAAAGCCGGCATGTGCCGGCTAGAAACTTGGTTAAATTTCTTCGTTACGCTGAAGTAGCCCTTGAAATAGGCTGATCAAAACAAGGTCATCTGCTTTTTCTGAATAATGTGGATCATCAGGAGCAACAGGGCTCACAAAAACAGATTGTTCAGGCTGGGTGTATCTCACCATGTAGCCGTCACGCCATTGTTGATCTTTAGACTTTCTGAAGCGTACACGATCCCCTTTTTGAAGGGGTAACTTTTGAGAATTGGTTTGTGGTTGTGTAGGATAAAAAGCACGAAATTCATCTGAGCCCATATGTATACGATTTAAAGGTTTCAGTGATACTACAACACTTTTCGTATATCGCAAAATGCCGGTTTATACCGGCATTGATTTGGTGCGAAAAACTATCACAACACTTAGAAAAAACAATATGAAGCTCCCGCTAGAAAATCCAACGAGAAGTGCTGCTATCCTGTCATGTGCCATATGCATGGTTTTTGACCACTATACACCCAGTAGAGTTTTTGGGGCAACTTATTTGATAAGTTTTTGTTTCTTTGCGAGTTTCTCAAGCCTGTCGATATCCGCCTCGATCGCTTTGAGTCCTGCTTCAAAAAACGCCTTGTCTGTTTTGATACCGATAGACTTAAAGATGTCTTTGGGACTCATAGAATTACCAGCGGAAAGAAACTGTTCAATCTTTGATTTAAAAGCAGAATCTTTTTTCCATGTTTCATAAAGTGCTCGACTAATAATTAATCCGTACGCGTAGGTGTATACATAAAATGAATACCTAAGGTGTGACCATGATGTAAACACATACCCATCGTTCTCAGTCACACTGACAGCGTTTCCCATATATGATTTGAGATGTTTTTGCATGATGCGTGCCATTTCTTCTTTAGAAAGATAACCTTTAGAACGAATATGTCGATGGAGCTCTAGTTCGCAATTGAAACATGCGATTTGCCTGAAAACGGTTGTGATATCACGATTGACACGATCGTGGAGCAGGATGATTTTTTCATCATCAGATAGACCATCAGCAACATGATCTGCTACAAATTGTTCAAAAAAAGTGCTCGCGACCTCCGCTACAGAAATAGTGTAATCACTATAGAGTGGATCAAGCGGTTTGCTAAGTTCGGTATGTATCGCATGCCCCATCTCATGAGCAAGTGTCTCCACTGACTTGAGATTGTCTACATGGTTAAGGAAAACAAACACTGGCAGTGTACCAAGCCCCGAGTAATATCCTCCACCTCTTTTATTAGAACGTGGATATACATCAATCTGTCCGTTTTTTAAATAGGAATCTAAAAGATCTGCATATTTTTGATCAAATTTTACAAAAGCTTTTTTTACGATATCTACAGCAGTATCAAAATCAAAACGCTTTTTTATTTCGCCTATATTCACGTAGAGGTCTGCAACAGTAAGGTTATCCTCTTTAATCAGTTTTTTATGAAGCACATAGAAACGACGACTTATTGAAAAAAGTTTTGTAGTTGTGTCAACAAAATCTATGATTTCTTTTTCATTATTTTCATACTGAAGCACCGTTTCGCTATAAGGCCTTTTATAGCCACGAAGCTCGTCACTTATTTTTTTGGTGGTATAGATTGCATTGATTTCTGATTCTGCCATATGAGCGGTAGATATACGCGCAGCAAGTATTTTTTGATACAAAGCATGCCGTTCGTTTTTCTCTTTGAGACTTGTATATATCTCACTAGCTTCAGAGAGCGAGATATATTTGCCTTTGTATTCAACAATCTGCTCACTCAAAAGCTTTGTCTGTGCGTCATACCACATTTTCTCTGATGGCTGCGAGAGAAGCGAAAAAAGCTGTTCCTCTTTTTCTGAAAGGTTATGATTAGCACGAGCAAAAATCTTTTGCAGATAATACCAAAAATGCTGAAGTTTTTTATCTGTAAGATACTGACGCTGATCTTTTTTTGAGATTTTGGAAAGCGTCAATTCAAAAAAGAGTACTTTGTTAACGGCTTTGCGCTGACGCTCGTTCATGTGCGCCTCCATGGCAACTATATATTTATCGTTGGTTTTTATATCTTTTAAAAGACGAAAGTACCAAAGTGGTTTATATGTTGATTGAGAAAGAAATCTTTCATATGCTTTGAGCGCTGAAAGTAGTTTTGGGGTACTGCTTACAAAATCTTTACCTTTATATTTTTTCTCAAAATCAGCACACACCTTTTCGATTGCACGCATGTCTTTCTCTATCTGTGGGTCTTTTTCACTTTTATAGAGAAGTCCGAGGTTCCATTCTGTGCGATATTTCATACCCCTCATACTACCAAAAAAATCAAAAAAGCCCATGGTGGGCCTTTGGGTGATCTAGAGAGGTTTGTTTTCGTCGATCTGAAGCGCACTGATCTTGCGGATCTTTGCTTCCAAGAACCACATCACGATAAATGTAAACAGTGAAAGTATGGTCACAATGATCGCGATACGATAAAGACCAAATCCTGCTGCCATACCGATACCTGCAGCAACCCAGAGCCCTGATGCGGTTGTGATACCACTCACTCGCTGATCGTGGTGGATGATCGCGCCAACTCCGAGAAATCCTGCTGCAGCGACGACTTGTGCTGCGATACGGAGCGGATCAAACGTACCTCCTGGGTGTTGCGCCGTGACAATCTGAGAGATGATGACAAACATCGCTGACCCCATCGAGACGAGTGTGTAGGTGCGCATCCCTGCTGTTTTGTGCGCGAGAAATCGTTCAACGCCGAGCACCATACCAAGGAGCATCGCAACGAGTAAACTAGTGAGCATGGGATCAAATATCATACTTACAAGTATAGCGCACACTAGCGCACCTGATCAATGATACCGCCACCAATCACACGATCGCCATCATAGATGACGAGTGACTGTCCAAGCGCGGTGACACCACGATACTCAAGCACAAGCTCAGTATCGCTCACGATAGTTGTCGGGATGAGCTCACCATGATAGCGGATCTGACTTGTGTATGAGTTGTGTAGATCATACGAACTGAGGTAGTTGGTGTCGCGCAATATGACCGTGATTTGTCCGGTGTGCTCAGTACTCATCAGGGGCTGTGTATCGACAACAAGTGTGTTGCGCTCGACGTCTTTGCTAACGATATAGTATCTGGGGTCGCTCGTGCTTTGAGTAGTGATACGAAATCCATGTCGCTCTCCAAGTGTATAGAACCAGACACCATCGTGCTCACCGATCACTTTTCCGAGTGTATCGACAACCAGTCCTGGTACTTGCTCGATATAGTGCGAGAGAAATTGGCGCATATCGACGTCTCCAAGGAAACAAATGCCTTGACTATCCTTTTTGGTAGCGGTAAAAAGTCCGGCCCTCTCAGCTATCTTGCGTACTTCACCTTTGGGGAGATCGCCGATCGGAAACATGATGTGCTGTAGTTCGCCACGTGTGATCATCCAAAGGAAATACGATTGGTCTTTGGATGCATCGACTCCTCGCATGAGCGTATCTCCATCGGTACGAGCATAGTGACCAGTTGCAACTGCGTCAGCACCATGCGAGCGCGCATACTCCCACATGACACCAAACTTGATCACGCGATTGCAAAGGACATCAGGGTTGGGGGTACGACCGGCCTTGTATTCATCGATCATATACTGCGCGACACCTTGTTTGTACTCTTGTTCTGCATCGAGGAAATGAAATGGGATACCAAGGTGCGCACAGACACGCATTGCATCGCGCTTCTCATCCACCCAGGTGCATGGGAGCCAATCTGGTGACCATGTTTTGACAAAAACTCCGTGCACGTCATGACCTTCTTTTTTCAAAAGATACGCAACAACAGACGAGTCCACCCCGCCTGATAGCCCAACAAAGATTTTCTTTCTTTTTTTCACAATCGTGATACTACCACAGACTATTTCAAATTGAGTAGCTTTTTAAACACTTCATACGTCGCGTACGCATCTGCAAAGGCACTATGCGCCTTTTTATTTTCAATCCCATATTTCTCACAGAGTGCGCGTAGTGAGAGTTTGCCCATGTCGTCATTGTTTTGGAGGACACCAAATGCGAGCGCGAGTGTGTCGAGTTTGTGGTAGTGCATCTTGTGCTCGATGCCATACCTGCGCAAGTTTGCTTCGATAAATCCATAATCAAACGTGATGTTGTGCGCGACAAACACAGCGCCTGCCGTACGCTCGACAAAGAGTTTGAGGGCTTCTTCAATACTCACTGCAAAGATCCACTCTGCTTCGTTGTAGCCATTGATACGAAGCGCCTGCGCATCAGCGGTCTCTATGTGTTTGGGCGCAATCTTGAGATCGATCTCATCAGTCACCGTGAGCGCGCCATCACGGAGTTCTGCGATCACGACACCGAGCTCAATGATTTCACCTTTTTCATAATCAAGTCCGGTCGTTTCTATATCGATAAATGCGAGTGGTTGTTGGAGGATCATAGGTTATCTGAGGTATCTAGCTATGTTTTTCTTGTGCTCTGTATATGTGGACGCATAGTGTATCACACCATCACTATCATGGAGATAGTACCAGTATGGCGAATCTGTTGGACTGATCGCCGCTGTGATCGCATCGATACCTGGGTTTGAGATGGGTGTCGGAGGGAGACCTTTGTTGCGATAGGTGTTGTATGGAGAATTTGAAGTGAGATCTTTGCGCGTAAGCTCACTACTTGATTTGCCAAGTGTATAGAGAAACGGCGCGTCGACCTGTAGCGGCATACCTTTGTCAAATCGCTTCCAAAGGATACCTGCAATGATAGGCATCTCATCAGCACTGTCTGCTTCTTTTTCGATGATTGATGCCATGGTGATGATGTCGGCTCGTTTGCGCCCCGAAGTGACGATACGCTGCTCAAGCGGGACAAGTTGCTCTGCAAAATTGCGCTTGAGTATTGCGACCACAACGTCCGGAGTCACTGAAGGGAAAAACGTGTACGTATCAGGAAAGAGATATCCTTCAGAACCTTTTGCAAGTGTCATAAAGAGTGTCGTGTCAAACCCTGGAAATGTCGCCGCGAGACGATCTGCCATTTGTTTTGCGGTGAAGCCTTCGGGAAACGTGACCTTTTTGCGTTCGATACCGAACTGTCTACCCGATATACGAAGTGCAATCTCAAATGATGAAAGCGGTTTGGCAAAATAATACTCCCCTTCGCTCACTGTGCGCTCAGTGCCTAGAGCGATCATCCATATCTCAAACAATCGCGATGATCTGATGACGTTGTCACGCTTTAGTTCTCGGGATATAGAAAACAGTGTTTGCCCTTCTTCGATAGTGAGTCGGTACGGCGCAGGAAACGATGCTGGTGCAGAGATAAACTGTCGAAATAGATACACGCCCCCCACGACGAGTACAACAAAGATGCTCACTAAAAGTATGTGTGATCGTTTCATAATAACTACTAGATAGGAAGGTTTGCTGGCGGTTCACCCTTTTTGGATTCGATACGGATAAATGTCGGTGTTTCAACGACGCGACCTGGCAAGTGATAGATGGTTGCAAGCTCTTCGCTTGAGAGGACAAATCCTTTGCTTCCTGATTCTTCGGGGTGTGTAAAATATTTTTTAAGTTTCGTAAACTTGAACCCTCCGTAGAAAAACGATCGAGCTTTGTAATCATCGAGAAAGTCTTTTTTCATCTTTTTGACTTTGAAGTCAAATGGGTCTTTCCACGGCATTGCATCGGGTGTTTTGGTGAGATCGCTCATTTTGAGCGTATTGAGATCTTCGCTTGCGTACTGACGCCACATACTTGTAAACGCAGTGATTGTGTTGCCGCTAAACTTATCTTTGTCTGCAATATAGAGCACGCGGATACCGCAATCAAATCCTGGTTTGTTGAGGTTGCGTTCGATTGCTTCGATCACATACTGCTCACCCTTACTGAGCCGACCTGCAACAGTTTTGCCTTCAGCATCTTTGCTGTTTGCTTTTGCTTTGAGTTCGGCAATGATGCTTTTTGCTTTGTCTTTCCAACCTTTTCCTTTTTCAACTTCTTCACCTTTTTTGACGTCGTGTCTCTTGATAGCCTGACGGATGTTGATCTGCACCCAGATGTGCTCTCCGATGCCGATAGATCCCATCGTCTCGATGGTAGGTGTCATTGGATCGATACGCTGCTCTTCATCGAGTGAGCCGATCGCACGATCGAGTCCAAAATCAATATAGGTCTTGATCGGATATGGATCGTCTTTTTCGAGTTTGAGGTTGTATGCAAAGATGCCAATTTTGCCGGAATCAAACCCGGGTATAGAGGCGGTGTAGTCTGCGACTTCACGGACTTCTGCTTGTGGATACTGCGCATACAGCTGCGCCTCAAATGCCTTGCGAAACTTTTTGGCAAAGCGTACATAAAAATGTATCTTGCCTTCAGTCGAGACAATCTCGAGCGAGTAGTACTGCGCGAGTTCGCCTTTCCAGTACTTTTCGTACCAGTTGCCCGCGCCACCACCATGGAGGGTGTTGAGGACGAGCTCCATCGCCTCAGGAGATTTGTGTACTTCTTTGGGAGGGATAATCTCAAGGATCACCCAATCGATAGATCTCAGATAAAGTGTGTTCACATAGGTCACCCACAGATTCCACGCCAGCACGGCGACGAGTGCAACGATTCCGCACAAAAGAAGCGTCTGAAAAAGTTGCGCAACAACAGGTGGATACATATGCGTATCAGTATATCAGTTTATTTGATAAAGGTGAGCGGTATGCGTGCCGTGACCGAACGCTCTCGATCAAGTTTGGTTGATACAAGGATGAGATATCCTTTTGTTGTTTTGGTGATGTCGTTTAACACAACAGTAGTATTGAAATACGTTTTGCCGTCAATCATATCAGTCGGAGGAATCGCGGTATACGAAGAGATAGGGCGACCCTGTGCATCGACTGCTTGTGCGTAGAGTGCAACAGTCTGCGTCGATGGCCACTGACAGCCTTGGGTGGTACCACTGACAGTGATAAACGATCGCACCTTTTCAAGTGCGTGTGGTTGCGCGATGGTGAGCCCACACGTATCTGCCGGCGTAGGAGCGGTGATTGCCGTTTGTGCTGTTGAAGGAGTAGTTTCACCACTATCAAACAGTGGCTTGCCTGTTGTCAGGCGCATGAGCAGTCCTGCCACAAGAAGTACAACGAGCGCTATTTCAAATGGTTCCCAACTTGATCCACCACCTGCGTCTGCCATAGTGGATTTATTTTACCACAGTATATCGTCCATCAGAAAGCTTTTTGAAGTACGTTGGATTTTGGAGGTTGACGAGGATAGTGTTTTTCTTGAGGAAGCGCTCTTTGAGTACGCGATCGATCACGTCTTCTTTTGAAAGAGGGCCTTCTTTGACCAAGATTTCTTTGATCACGTCACGAACGATACCTGGTTTGTATCCCCATTCAGAGAGTGCGTAGTACCCGCGACCCACAAGTACAAAACGTGGATCTTTGATGAGTTCGTTGTGTGTGGTTGCGACATGAGTCTTTTTGCCAAAGGTGTCCTGGATTGCTTTTGCGACTTCGCGGAAGTGCATCGGAGATCCGTGTTTGCGCATCATGAGAAACGCATAGTCTTTGATACCACGAGTTTTGATGTTTTGACTTTCTGAAGGACCCCATTCACCGAGTGGATTCTTGGCGATCTTTTTTGAAATGTTGAGCCATCGACGTGCAACTTCTTCGTTTTTGTACTGTACTGCGACATCTTTGATTTCTCCGAGAAATCGAGAAACGAGGTCGTTCTCTGAGAGGAGTTCTTTGTCACTGAGTGAGCGATACACACTGTGGAGCGCTTCATGCACTGCGTCTGAGAGTTTCTCGTCAACAGTCCACCGTGCACTGAAGTGATCGTCTTCTTTCATCTTTTTAAATTCATCAGCAAGGACGAGGTAAAACCGAACGTGGTTTTGGACTGATTTGTCTTTGGAGATATATGAGAGGAAATCATCTTCGTGTACCAATGCACCAGCTGATTCCATGAGCGCTTTGAGTTCACCAAACGTTTTGTGCTCAGATTTGAACATGTCACTTTTACGAATCGCTGCAAGTGCTGCGTTTTCGATTTGGCGCACACGTTCGCGAGTGATTCCGTACTTTTTACCGATTGCTTCGAGCGTTTTTGAGTCCGCGTTGTCAGCAAGTCCGTATCGGTTGACGATGATGTCGTACGCACGGTCTTGGAGGTTAGAAAGGAGACGTTTGGTGACCTGTTTTGGTTTGAAACTGATAACTGGCATATGTGGTGATTGGTATTTATATGATTGGTATAACCTACTCTATCATGGATATACAAAAAGTCAAATGTTTTGCAAGTGGTACATAACCCTTATTTTATAAGGGTATTTATCTAGACTGCCTTGCGGATATCGCCGATAGTGAGCACAATCATGAGTCCGATGAGTACCAAGAACCCCGCTGCATGTATGATACCAACAACCTTGGGAGAAAAGCGTCGTTTGGTGATCGCTTCTGCCCAAACAACGATGAGTCTACCTCCATCGAGCGCTGGAAACGGCAATATATTGAGCACTGCAAGGTTGATCGAGATGGTTGCAACAAACGCAAGGAGGTATGCAAACCCAATCGTTGCCGCACTTCCCACTTCTTTGGCCAGACCTACGGGTCCAATGAGTCCTGCAGCCGATCCGTTGCCCTGTATGAGTCCGACGATAAGTCCTCCGATCGTACGAAATATAGTAACGACGAGATCAACACTCTGATGCCACGCGAGAGTCACTGCTTTGTCCAACGGTTGTTTGATAGTACCAATCGGCTCAATCGCAACCCCGATGTGTCTATCAGTAGTAGGAGTGATGGTAGTCGCGCTCTCCTCGCCTTGCTTTGTTGTGTACGCGATACTGATATCGCCTGTAGTGGTACTGAGCAGTTCTCGTATATGTTCTGTATCGAGCGTTTTAGCTTGTGCACTACCTACACGAATCTCGCGTATAGTATCTCCTACTGCAATAGTACTTTGCGATATAGGACTACCTGCTGCAATACTCACAACAGTAGGCTTGCCATCAGGTACAACTCCTGGCAAACCTATCAAGTACCCAACACTAAACAAAACAACCGCAAGA
Organism: uncultured Candidatus Saccharibacteria bacterium; assembly: GCA_964481155.1. Classification (GTDB taxonomy): domain Bacteria; phylum Patescibacteriota; class Minisyncoccia; order Phycocordibacterales; family UBA9973; genus UBA4124. The sequence continues at coordinate 9,195 of CAYZSX010000001.1, read as the reverse complement.
ACAAAATTGCAAACAACACCCGCAACAAGCACGATTGTTTTTTTGTACCACGGTTTGCTATCAAACTGTCGCTCTGGTGCTACACCAGATTCGGCACCGTTTTCACCAGCTATTTTTACAAAGCCACCGATCGGGAGCGCGTTGATTGAGTACTCAGTTTCACCCTTTTTCCATGACCAAAGCTTGGGTGGGATCCCAAATCCAAACTCTTCAACCATCATGCCGCTCTTTTTTGCAGCGATGTAGTGTCCCCATTCATGCACAAGCACTGTCACAAGCAACACCGCAATAAAAAGTATAACCGTCATGTACTAACTCTGTATATCAGTTTCTTTGCGTTTATACTCAGCCTCAAGTGACGCATTTGCCTCATCGACGAGCTTTTGGAGTTCGTCTTTTGCTTTGTGAAGTGTATCTTCTGGGAGATCTGCACCTTTGAGTACATCGAGCATCGCTTCACGAGCTTTGCGGACAGTGATACGCCCGTCTTCGAGTTTGTCTTTTGCGATCTTGGCAAGCTGCATACGAGTCTCTGTTGTGAGTGCCGGGATGATGACACGGACACCTGCATCATCGACCGCGATCGAGAACCCGAGGTTGGAAGCATGGAGCGCGCGTTCGATATCTTTGATTTGTGATTTGTCCCATGGGACGACACGGAGTGTCTTGGGATCTTCGATTGTGATACTTGCGACGTTTTTGATTGGTTGAAACGAACCATAACTCTCTACCTGGACACCATCAAGCAGTGCTGGTGCAGCACGCCCTGTATGGATCTGTGAATACTCTTTGCTAAGCCACTCTTTGGCTTGTGCTGCGTCTTTTTTAAATTGATCTAACGTATACATATTGAGAGATTGTAGCACAAAAAACAAAAGTGGCTTTGAGAAGCCACTTTGACGTGATTAGTTGTTTTTTTCAGGTGGTGCTGGGTAGTACTGTACCAGTTTACGCGCACGAATGACTACATGCACTGCGTGCTTTTTAATCTCAGCACGAAGCATTGGGAGATCACTCGTTTTCATCCAAAACGTATTTGGAGCAGTAGTGCTCACTGTTTCTTCTATGCGCACCTTTGTATAACCACTCTGTGAACGCAACGGTTTGAGAGTGACCCGGTACGCAAGATACAGTGTTGTGTCTTTTTGTGCATAAGTTGCAGTAGTTGCAATGAGTACTACAAGAAAGAGTACGCTTAGTATTTTTTTCATGGCAAATGGTTTTGAACCAGTATACACCAAGCTCTACAGCACTGCGGTAACCGCATAGTCAACGACAAACTTAGTCGGCATATTGGCAACAAAGAGCATATGCTTTGCTTCATAGATCGCGCGTGCTTTTTGCGGATCGTTTCGAGCAAGGAGCTCGAGTTGATCGAGAAACGCTGTCGCGTGGGCGCGTTTACTCGATGCGTCCTCGTCGCTTTCTTTACCAAACTCTTGCTTAGCATACTCGAGAAGCTCAGACTTTTGTATTGCGAGTTCTGGCTGAGCATACTGATCGCTACTGATGAGCACCACTCGTGAACGGATCGTCAGCGGGATCGCGTATGGATACGGTGTGACGAGTACAACAGTCGTCAGAAGATCGGGCTCTTCAAATGATTTGAGAAGTACTTGCGCAGCATCAGGAGAAAAGAGTGGGGTGTATATCAAAAGCATTCGCTCTTCTCCAGTACCATCGATCATCCATGTTGCAACATCTCGCGCATCATCGATAGTAAACCTATTCACTGCAAGCTGGTGAAGCGCAGGTGATGCATACTGATCGCAAAGCTTTTGATACACAGATTCATTGCCCTGCACCAAAAATATTCGTTGTGGGAGATAGTGATTAAAATTCATCATCGCTTTACTAATATGGAACGCTTGTATTCATCGATATGCTCAAGGAGTATCCCGGTACCATGCGCAACTGCAAGTATTGCCTCGTCTGCAACTCGCACTGTGATCCCCGTCTGTTGCTCTACGAGCGCAGGGAAATGCGCAAGCCCGCTCGTTCCCCCTGTCATCACGATACCGTTGTCGATGATATCGCTTGCAAGCTCAGGTGGTGTCTGCTCAAGGACACTTTTGATGCCTTTGATGATGAGTTTGAGTTCGTACTCGATCGCACGAACAAGTTCGTTGGTAGTGACAGCGATAGTCACGGGGAGTCCCGATATCGCATCACGGCCTTTGACTTCCCCACTAACATCAGGATTGATCGGAAGTGCTGCAGCAAGTGTTTTTTTGATTTCTTCGGCAGTTTGATCTCCGATGATGACGTTGTGTGAGCGCTTGATATAGTCGATGATTGCTTGATCGAGCTTGTTGCCACCACATTTGACCGACGTCGATGCAACGATACCTCCGAGCGATATAACAGCTACATCAGTCGTCCCTCCACCCGAATCGATAATCATGCAGCCTTTTGCGTCGTTGATCGCAACTCCTGCACCGAGTGCTGCAAGGACTGCTTCTTTGACAATGATTGCTGTTTTGGCACCGGCTTGCATGGTCGCCTCGATGACCGCACGACGCTCTGTCGATGAGATCCCCGCAGGGACTGACACGAGCACATCTGGTTTAAACAGTGTACTTCGACCAAGCGCTTTGGTGATGAAGTATCGGAGCATCGCATAGGTGATGTTGTAGTCAGCGATTGCGCCGTCTTGCATCGGTCGATAGATAGCGATGGTTTCAGGAGTTTTGCCAATCATGTCTTTGGCGTCCTGACCAATCGCAACAATCTTTTTGGTTGTACGATCAACAGCAACCACTGTTGGCTCAGAAAACACGACACCTTTGCCTGCCAGATACACAAGCGTGTTGGTGGTGCCGAGATCGATACCGAGCTTTTTGGATGCTTTCCACATAGTCGTATGAGATAGTATAGTGCATCTATGCATGTGGCAACAGTTATTCCGATTGCTCGAGGGATCCCGTTTGATACTCTGACGTACTACACCCCCTCCGAACTACGCCCTGGGACACTCGTATCAGTCCCGTTTGGCAAGCAGCTCATCATCGGTATCGTCTGCGCATCTACTGCACTAGCAGAGGCAAAAACCCTCATCAAATCAGCTGCTTTTTCTCTCAAAAAGATCAAGCAAGTACTTGGGCACATGCCGTATTTTGAGCAGGCAATCGGCGCCCTCCAGGGCGCAGCACTCTCAAGCTTTGCTCCGATCGGCGCAGTTGCTGGATCGGTTATCCCACAGTTTTTGTTCGAATACATGCACGGAGAAAAGCTCTCTGATCTGTTGCACACCACCCAAGAGCGATCATCCGATGCTGGATCAGAAGAGGTCATTATCGGCACCAAAACCGAGCGCGCCGATCAGTACAAACGTCTCATCCGTAGTGCATTTGCAGAAAAGCAAAGCGTGTATTTCGTCGCACCCACTATCCAAGCGATCAAACAATGGCGCGATCTACTCACCAAAGGTATCCAAAAGCACGTTGTCATCGTCCATAGCAAAACAACAAAAAAGGCGCTTCGAAGTGCATTTGCAACAATAAAGACGAGTGACCGTCCGCTCATTGTGTTTGTGACACCTGGGTTTTTCTTGATACCACGACGCGATCTCGGATATGTGATTGCCGAAAACGAAAGTAGTACGCTCTACAAAACCCATGATAGGTACAGTATCGACACCCGCATCGTGATCAAACAGTTTTGCGAATTGGCACATATCAACCTGACCTGGGGTGACACGATACCTCGATTTGAAACACTCGAGAGACTCGGCGCCACACACCTACCACGAGCATACATACCAGACAAACTCCATGTTGTGCCTATCGATCACTATCGAACGGTACTGCCTGCAGAAGTGATGGATCTCATACGCCATGCTGAGAAAAAAAAGATCAAGCTTTTTGTATACACCAACCGCAAAGGTATCGCACCTCTATCGCGCTGTAGTGACTGTGGGACACTCGTATCGTGTCCGACTTGTACGCTACCGATGGTGCTACGCACCCGGACTCGCTCAGACCTTCAAGAGCGGTACTTTATCTGTACACATTGTGGTGACGAACTCCCCGCAACTCATGTCTGTAGCTACTGCGGTTCGTGGAACATCACTCCAGTTGCAATCGGGACTGAGAGCGTCTCCCAAGAAATCGCTTCACTCGTTGGTTCTGACGCGGTATATACCGTCGATGATGATGCTACGCCCGACGCAGCTGCTATCGAAAAGATGCTCACAGAAATCGCTCACAAAAAATTTGCGGTTGTTGTAGGCACAACCAAAGTTCTTCCTTATCTGCGCAACATCCACTATACGATAGTGCCATTTTTTGATCGGATACTCTCGACACCATCACTTTATACGATCGAACATGCACTTCGGCTTGTGATGGAATGCAACGAACAATCAAGTGAAGGTGTGATCGTCTGCACGCGATCTCCATCGTTTCCTTGTATCAAACAGCTCGAAACACAAAAGATAAACGCGATCATCACTGACGAGCTCGCGCTCCGCAAAGATGTTGGGTACCCACCATATGGCGTACTACTCAAGATATCGATGACGGTTCCCGAAGGATACCGTCAAAAAGTAAAAGAATCTCTCGAATCACACTTTGTCGATGGAGAACTATCAGCACTTCCTCCGAGAAGGATCAGCCCCGGGAGCATGAAAGTCCTCATGGTGTGGGTGCTCAAGACAAATCAGACCTATGTAGAAGAAGAAGGCCCTGACCTGACAGCGTTTCTCGAGACACTTCGGTTCCCGTACAAGATAGAGCAAAATCCTGAGCGCCTCTAACTCTTGCTCAACAACTAGCTTCATGGTACGATGTCGCCCATGGCAATGACCAATATCGAACTCAAGAAAAACCCCCACGAAAACGGCCTCTCTCTCATCCGTCGTTTTTCACGCAAGATGCAAGAATCAGGTATCATCCCCAAGGTAAAGGGTAACCGCTACGCATCACGCGACACCTCAAAACTCGCGCTCAAAAACATGCGTCTCAAAAGCCTCGCTCGACGCAAAGAAGTAGAGCGTCTCAAAAAACTCGGCAAGATGTAAGCCACATGACTCTCGAACTCCACAATCTCTCTATCTCTTCAAATGGCACACTCCCCAAGGTGCCATTTTTGGCTATAAAGGAAAAGATTCTCGGCAAACGATACGAGCTCTCGATTGCGTTTGTGTCTCCAGGCCAAGCTCAGGCGCTCAACATCAAGCATCGCGGCAAAGACTACATACCCAACACGCTCTCCTTTTCTCTTTCCAAAACATCGGGTGAAATCTTTTTGTGTAAGAGCGCACTTCGTGCGCAGTACAAATCATTTGATATGGACTACGATACGTATGTCACGTTTATCTGCATCCACAGCATGCTTCATTTGAAAGGAATGACTCATGGGAGTACAATGGAACGTATAGAAAAAAAGCTCACTGCATTTTTCACTACACCATCCACACCTCATGAAGCACGCACCACTCGTCGGCATTGATATCGGTACCTCACTGACTCGCGTAGTCGTCTGTGAGCAAGAGCACTCAGGATCACTACCTCGTATCATCGGTACTGGGATCACCCAGAGCAAAGGTATGCGCCATGGGTATGTCGTCAACCAAAAAGAGGCTGCAGAATCACTTTCCCGAGCAATCGCTGCAGCTGAACACGAATCAGCAAAACGTATCAAGCATGCAAGTCTCGCTATCGGAGGCGTCGGCATCGGCTGCGAATATGCCACCGGTACTGCGATGGTCACTCGCGCTGATTCGATCATCAGCAAACTCGACATCGACAAAGCAATCGCTGACGCAGAATCAAAAGTTGAACTCAAAAACAAAGTGATACTTCACGCATTTCCTGTTGGATTTCGTGTCGATGGTACCGAGCTCCCCACACGTCCAGAAGGTATCCAAGGATTTAAACTTGAAACCGTGGTACTGTTTGTCACCTGCCTCCAACAACACCTCGATGACCTCATCAGTGTCGTCGGCCAAGCAGGAGTCAAAGTGACGAGCTTCACTGTAGCACCACTTGCTACCGAACAAGTACTCCTCTCAGATCTCCAGCGCAACTTTGGATGCGCAATCATTGATATCGGTGCAGAGACTACCTCAGTCGCTGTATTTGAAAACGGTACTGTCACTTCTGTCTATGTCTTTGGTATAGGATCACTCGACATCACCAAAGACATCGCACTCGGACTCCGTATCAGCCCCGAAGAAGCAGAAAGTATAAAAATTGGCGTTGTTGGATTTACCAATGTCTCCAAGAAAAAACTCGACGAGATCATCGAGGCGCGCCTCTCAGATATATTTGAACTTGTTGATAAATATTTCAAAAAGATTGGTCGCAGTGGACTACTCCCAGCTGGCGCAATCATCACCGGTGGTGCAGCACAATCACCAATGATAGAAACAGTTGCCAAAAACATGCTCAAGATTCCTGTTAAGATAGGATTTCTCGAGTTTCCTGCATCAGGAATCAAAACATCCAAAGATCAACGACTTCTCGTTGCGTATGGAGCTGCGACAGGTATCATCGATCGCACGACAGCACCTTCAGCGCGTAGACATGGACATGATGGTGAAGGATTTCTCGGCGTCATCAAACACTTTTTCAAACAATTGATGCCATAAAGAAATATTTTTTAGGGTTGTCAATACTCATTGCGCTTCCCTGGCGTTCTGCTAGTATAGATGCATACCAATTTATCGGGCGACCCTTTTATGGCAAAAATCACTCCAGACATCGAAACAGCAGCACGTATCAAAGTCATCGGTATCGGTGGCTCTGGCAAAAACGCCTTGAACCACATGATCGAAAACAAAGTTCGATCCGTTGAGTTCATCGCGATGAACACTGATGTTCAGGATTTGCACAACTCGCTCGCTGACAAAAAAATCCACCTTGGCAAAAACCTCACCAAAGGACTCGGTGCAGGTATGAACCCTGAGATCGGTGCCCGCGCAGCCGAAGAAACCAAAGCTGAAATCCAAGACGCCGTCAAAGGCGCCGATATGGTGTTCATCGCCTGTGGTATGGGTGGCGGTACTGGTACTGGTGGAGCTGCTGTTGTTGCTCGCGCTTCCAAAGAACAAGGCATCCTCACAGTGGCAGTGGTGACCAAACCATTCTTCTTTGAAGGTAACCAGCGCATGCGTATCGCTGAGCAAGGCATCGCAGAGCTCGAAAAAGAAGTCGATGCGATCATCGTGATCCCCAACGATCGCCTTCTTGCAATCGCCGGCAAAGACACGACATTTAAAGACGCATTTGCAAAATGTGATGAAGTCCTCCGCCAAGCAGTCGAAGGTATCTCAGAGCTCATCGCGTCTCCTGGTATCATCAACGTCGACTTTGCCGACATGAAAAGTGTCCTCACTGATGCAGGTACCGCACTCATGGGTGTCGGATTTGCTTCAGGTGATGGCCGCGCTGAAAAGGCAGCGATCCAGGCGATCAACAGTCCACTCCTCGACATCTCGATCAACGGTGCAAAAGGAGTCCTCTTTGCGCTCTCATCAAATGACGACCTCACCATGGCAGAGTTCCAAGACGCTGCAAAAGTCATCACCGAATCAATCGACAAAGACGCTCGGGTCATCATCGGTACGATCATCGACGATCGTATGAAAAAGGGTGAACTCAAGATAACAGTTATCGCAACAGGATTTCCAAGTGAAAACGGCAAAAAAGGCACTCTCTTTGGTACCGGAGGACGTGAACTGTTCAACCGACAAGAATCATCACTCCCCGAGCGCCCAGCTCCCTCATCACAACCATCCGAAGAACGCCCTCTCGTTCAAAAGCCTGAAGTAAAGACAAGTGAACCAGACCTATCAGACTCTGTCGAAGACGATCTCGACAACTTTGGTGCGATTCCCGCATTTCTAAGACGAAACAAAAAATAGGTGTATACTACATGCCTATGGTATATGAACTCATCATCATCGGTGGCGGTCCTGCGGGGGCTGCTGCTGCCGTGTACGCTGCACGCAAACAACTCCAGACGCTCATGATAGCGCAAGAGATTGGCGGTCAATCTTCTGTCTCAGAGACTATCTACAACTGGATCGGTACTCCCGCGATTAGTGGCACCGATCTTGCTCTTAGTCTCAAAAAACACGTTGAGGAGTACACAGTCGCACCCCATACACTGACACTTGATCTAGGTCACCGAGTCACCGCTGTCAGCAAGCAAGGTGATCTGTTTACCGTCACCACTGATGATGGAGCTTCGCATGAGACGCGTGCGATACTCATCGCAACTGGATCTCGCCATCGCAAGCTCGAGGTTCCTGGTGCGGCAGAGTTTGACCACAAAGGCATCATGTACTGCGCGACCTGTGACGGCCCACTGTTTTCAGGTATGCCTGTTGCGGTTGCGGGTGGCGGCAACGCAGCGCTCGAAGCCGTGCTCCAACTCGCGCAGTATGCATCACACGTGACTCTCATCCACCGTAGTGAGTCATATCGTGCCGATCCGATCACAGTAGCAAAAGCTCAAGCACTCTCCAACGTCACACTTCTAACCAACACTGATATAGTCGAGATAAAAGGTGATCAATTTGTTTCTGCGGTGGTGTACAAACCAAAAGACTCTGCTGAGACAGTCGAGCTTCCAGTAAACGCGATTTTTGTCGAGATCGGTCAGATACCCAACACTGATTTTGTCCACGATGTCGTGCCACTCGATCAATCAGGCAAAGTTTTTGTTGACCCAATGAACCAGCGCACCAAACTCGCTGGTATATGGGCTGCTGGCGACTGCACAACCGGACTCTACCACCAAAACAACATTGCAGCTGGTGATGCAGTCAAAGCAATCGAAGACTTGTACATCTGGCTCAAGACTGGTAAATAAGTTCTTACTGGAAACGTGGCTGAGTGGTTGAAGGCACCGCACTCGAAATGCGGCATATGGGCAACTGTATCGAGAGTTCGAATCTCTCCGTTTCCGCACTAGTTGACAAAAAATACATACAGTGCTATTATGGGATTAGAATTTAACGGGTTAGAGTAAGGTGTCCGCTACTTGATAGGTTTCTAATTATACAAGCTAACAAATTGCCTAATTTGAGACCTACAGAGAAAGAAAAGGGGTACAGTAGCGGCACCTTATTTAAAAAAATTGGTTTTTACAGGAAACAAAGGCGGTCCATCATTTTGGATCGCTTTTTATTTTGGTGTCTCTATTGTACCAAGTTAGAACCTATTTTCAAAATAAATAAAGCGGACG